>NZ_JBJKEX010000379.1:0-2869 GCF_045505405.1 Hansschlegelia beijingensis
GGCGCTGGCTGCGGTCGACGACTGCCTGCTCGCGCGGATGTCGGGCTCCGGCGCGACGGTGTTCGGCCTGTTCGACGACGTCCGCTCCGCACGCCGCGCGGCGCGTGCGCTGCGCGGCAGCCTGCCAGGATGGTGGATCCGGCCCACCCTGCTGCAGTGAGGAATGCGCCATGACGCCTGCGATCTACGTCGCGGCGGCGTTCGCCGAGATCGCCGGCTGCTTCGCCTTCTGGGCCGTGCTGAGGCAGGGCGCGTCACCCGCCTGGCTCGCGGCGGGCGTGGCTTCGCTGCTGCTGTTCGCCTGGCTGCTCACCCGCGTGGAGGTCGATGCGGCGGGGCGGGCCTATGCGGCCTATGGCGGCGTCTACGTCGCCGCCTCGCTCGTCTGGCTATGGTCCGTCGAGGGCGTCAGGCCCGACCGGTGGGACCTGACGGGCTCCGCGATCTGCCTGGTCGGCGCCGCGGTGGTGCTGTTCGGCCCGCGGGGTTAGTCTCCGCTAAGTCAACGCGGGTGTGAGACGATGGACTTGCTCGGTACCCTCAAGCCGCGAGCGAAGCCTCGCATAATTGACCTCGTTGAGGCTGCGGGCCTCGATGTGAGCACTTGGGATGACCGGCCATCTGGGCGGCCGGCGTCAACTAATCCAAAGTATTGCTACAACTGGTGTTTCACCCAGCCAGGGAGGCCTAGTGTTGTCGCGCTTTGGCATGACACGATGGCGCCCTCGGGCAGCACCATTTCCTACGACGTGGACTTCTCGAAGTACGGTGCATCTGCAGACGGGGTGCAAGGCGCGCTGTGGCGCAGGCGAGCAGCCGAACTAGAAAGCGTAGTCGCAGAGGCTTTCACAACCAGCACGTCGCTGAAGGTGATCATATGCGACCGCCATCAACGGCTGCATCCGGAGCGCACGAAGGTCGCCTCGAAGACCGTTGCGAGGGCGTTAGATGATGTGCGCTGGAACGTCGAGCGCTATGATCCTGCCCGAAGGACGTGCAGACTGCTGCGTCATACTCGTTCTTGATTAATGGGCCCGGGCGGTGACGAAGCCGATGACGTCGAGCAGCGCGCGGGCCTCCGAGCGGTCCTCGAACAGCGCCAGCGCGTCCTGCGCCATCGCGCCGTAGTGCCGGGCGCGGGCGAGCGTGTCCTCGATGGCGCCGTGCTTTCCGAGCAGGCGGATCGCCTCGGCGAGGTCGGCGTCCTGCGCGTCGCCCTCTTCCAGCGTGCGCTTCCAGAACAGGCGCTCCTCGGCTGAGCCGCGCCGATAGGCGAGCACCACGGGCAGCGTGATCTTGCCCTCGCGGAAATCGTCGCCGACCTTTTTGCCGAGCTTCGCTTCGCGGCCGCCATAATCGAGCGCGTCGTCCACCAGCTGGAAGGCGATGCCGAGATTCATGCCGTAGGAGCGGGCGGCCGCCTGCTCGGCGCGCGGCCGGCCGGCGATCACCGGCCCGACCTCGCAGGCGGCGGCGAACAGTTCTGCGGTCTTGCCGCGCACGACGGCGAGATATTCGTCCTCGGTGGTCGCGGTGTTCTTGGCGGCGGCGAGCTGCATGACCTCGCCCTCGGCGATCACGGCGGCGGCCTCGGAAAGGATGCGCAGCGCCTCGAGCGAGCCGACCTCGACCATCATCTTGAAGGCCTGGCCGAGCAGGAAGTCGCCGACCAGCACGCTCGCTTCGTTGCCCCAGAGCATGCGCGCCGCGAGCTTCCCGCGCCGCATCTCGGAGCCGTCGACGACGTCGTCGTGCAGCAGGGTCGCGGTGTGCATGAATTCGACGGCCGCCGCGAGCTTGACGTCGCCGTCGCCCGAATAGCCGCAGAGCGCCGACGTCGCGAGCGTCAGCATCGGCCGCAGCCGCTTGCCGCCCGACGAGATCAGGTGGTTCGCCACCTCCGGGATCATCACGACCTCGGAGCCGGTCCGCGACAGGATGAAGGCGTTGACGCGCTCCATTGCGGGAGCGACGAGCTTGAGAAGGGGCGCGAGGCCGGCGTCAGTCCCGCCGGGGCGCTCCTCTAACGGCACTACAACGCCCAATCGGAGCGCTCCCAACTGCCTCGGACCGGGGCGGACCGTAGCCACGCCCCTCCGGGGGAGCAAGTCGTAAAACGCCGGCGGTTCAGACCGGCAGCACGGCGCGGGCGGCCATCAGCTTCTGGGAGGCGAACAGCAGCAGGAGGACGGCGACGGCGAGAGCGACCACTTCAGCACGCATGACGAACTCCGAGGCCCGAACGACCCGGACTTCATGACCGAGGCGACGGGCCGAAGTTGGGCCCCGGCGTGGCGATCGCCGCCAAAAGCGTTAAATCCGTGAAACGATCCTCCAACACAGGCGATGGCTCTTGCAGGAACTCATCAGAAGCAATGATCCGGTGCTGTTGTCCTTCGTCCGCGCCAGGCTGGGCGAGGAGGGGATCGAGCCCGTCGTGGTCGACGGGAACATGAGCGTGCTGGAGGGCTCTCTCGGCATTCTGGCCAGCCGCGTGCTGGTTGCGGACGAGGATGCGGCCCGCGCACGCCGGGCGCTGGTGGAGAGCGGCCTCTCCCACGAGCTTCGCCCCGAGACGCCGTGAACGGCGAACTCACTGACGACCTGTTCCTCGGAGGGCGTCTCCGGCTCCTTCAACCGCGGCGGGGGCACCGCGTGGGAACCGACGCGGCGCTGCTGGTGGCCGCCGCCCGCTCGCGACTAGCGGCGAACGCTGTGGCGGCGGATCTGGGTTCCGGGGTCGGCGCGGTCGGGCTCGCGCTCGCGCATGCCGGCGCCGGACGCGTCGCGCTCGTCGAGATCGATGAAGGCTTGGCGGCGATTGCGGCCGAGAACGCCCGGCGCGGGCCTCAAGGCCATTGCGCCGGGC
>NZ_JBJKEX010000037.1:0-17658 GCF_045505405.1 Hansschlegelia beijingensis
GATCTGCCGCGTTCTGGACCGGGATCGCGCAATGGTGCCGCGGCGACCGCGCCGCCGGCGCGGAGGTGCTTCGGTTCGGGCTGAGCCTCGATCCGCGGATGCGGCTCGCGCCCCCGCTCGGCCAGCTCCTGCGCCTAGAGAGCCCCCACCTCAAGCTCTGGAGCGTCGTCGCCGACGCGACGGCGCGCAGGGCCGAGCCGCCCGCGGGCCGGCTGGGGTAACGCGATGACCCCGCTGCTGAACTTCGTGATCGACGAGCCCGGCAGCGCGCTTCCCCGGTTCAACGCCGTCCAGAGCATGAGCGATTGTCTGGCCCGGGAGCCGGCGATCGCGGCCGGCGTGGCCTCGCGCGGCGACCTGTGCTGGAGCTTTCAGACTTACCTTCATCTTGCGGAGCGCACCGGTCTGCCAGTGGCGTGCGGCAACGAGCTGCGGGACGACGCGGTGAACTTCGTCCATTCCGACCAACTGACCCGGCTGCGCAGCCGCACATCGACGTTCATCGTGTGCATGCGGGCCGACTTCCCCGCGCGCCGCTGGGCGCAGACCCACATCGTGCAGAACCGGCTGCAAGGCGGCGGCGGCGCCTTCTACCTGCCGCTGTGGCCGCAGTCGGGAATCCAGCCGCGTGATCCCGGCCGCCGCAGGGTGGAGCGGGTCGCCTATGTAGGGCAGACGTTCAACGGCAATCTGGCGGCGGACGAGACGACATGGCGCGGCGCCGTCGAACGGCTGGGACTCGAGTTCGTCGCCCCGCCCCGGGAGCGCTGGGGCGACTTCAGCTCGATCGACGTGCTGGTCGGGGTGAGGAGCTTCGACGGCCGGACCTATCCAGGCAAGCCGCCCAGCAAGCTGATCAACGCCTGGCACGCCCGCGCGCCTTTCATCGGCGGCCCCGACAGCGCTTATGAGCAGATCGGAACGCCGGGGCGCGATTATCTCCGCGCCGTCACCCTGGACGAGGTGGCGCATGCGATCGCCCTGCTGCGCGATGACGACGCCGAGTACGCCCGGATCGTCGCGAACGGCGCGCTCAAGGCGCAGCGCTACTCGGTCGAGGCCATGTGCGACCGGTGGACGGCGCTGATCCAAGCGGAGGTTCTGCCGCGGTACAATTTGTGGCGCAACCGTCCAGCTTACGAGAGTTTGCGCTTCCATGCGCTTTATCGGGTCGGACGGATTGAAAAGCGCCTGCGCGCCTGCGCGCGCCGCGCGTTGGATCTGACGGCCGACCGGCGTAGGGCCGGGCCGACCCAACGGCGCGTTGAGGGAAGTCCAGGTCGCTAAGACGACGGCGCGACGTCGAGCGCTAAAGCGAGCGCCAGAAGAAAGCGGCGGCCGCGCAGCCTCAGCGGATTGGCCATATTGGCCGGGAGCCCTGGGTCGAGGGTAGACTGCGACGCCACTTCGACGAGTCTGAACTGCTCCGTCCGGTGTTCAGTTAGAAGAGGGCGCTGTGTGAGATCAGTCGAAGCTCGGAGCGTATAGCGCCGATTCCACGGCGTCGGATGATGAGCGGCCTCGGTCCACCTTCTCTCGTTCGTCGTCGCGTAGTTGATTCGACAGCCGATCGACGAGGCGCAGCCAATCCTCGGCGATCGACAGCCAGCCCGCTCTCTCCTCGGCGTCCTCAGCGCGCGAGGCAAGAGCGCGACAAGCATCTGCCCTCTGTCGATACTGTGCCATTCTGGAAAACATGCAGGCAATGTCCCGAAGCGCCTACGATAAGGTCTTGAAAACGTCGTTACCAGTCAAGCCTCAACGTCGGGAAATCAGCGCGGACTCCACATAATTCAACGCAAGATCCGGTGACTTCCACAATCGCGATGACTGGGCGGCAGGCCTTGTCTTTGATCTGCGCGGGCAAGCGGGCCGCACGGCCTGTTCGGGAGCAGCGGCCCGATCGGCGGCAGCACGCTTTGCCGATGTCGTATCCGCCATTCAAGATCCCGGGATATTGAATAAGCGCTTAGCCAGCGGCGCAACCTTTATGGGTTCAGGCCTAGCGAGAGCGGCGCGTGATGACGATGTCATCCTCTCTCAGGGCGCAACCGCGGATGAACAGCATGATTCCTTTCTCGGTCCTCGACCTTGCGCCGATCGCGGAAGGCTCCACGGCGGCGGACGCGTTCCGCAACTCCGTCGCCTATGCGCAGGCCGCCGAGTCGCTCTGTTATGAGCGGTTCTGGCTCGCCGAGCACCACAACATGACCGGCATCGCGAGCGCCGCGACCGCCGTGGTGATCGGGCATGTGGCTGGGGCGACGCGATCGATCCGGGTGGGCTCCGGCGGCGTCATGCTGCCGAACCACGCGCCGCTGGTGATCGCGGAGCAGTTCGGGACGCTCGCCTCCCTTTACCCCGGCAGGATCGATCTTGGGCTGGGCCGGGCGCCCGGGACCGACATGGCGACGGCGCGCGCCCTGCGACGCGGCCTCGACCGCTCCGACGAGTTCCCCCAGGACGTCGTGGAGTTGATGGGCTATTTCGCGCCAGCCGAGCCCGGCCAGCGCATACGGGCGGTCCCGGGCGCCGGGCTCGACGTGCCGGTGTGGCTGCTCGGCTCGAGCCTGTTCTCAGCGCAGCTGGCCGCGATGCTGGGCCTGCCTTTCGCCTTCGCCTCGCACTTCGCGCCGACGGATCTGGTTGACGCCTTCGCCGTCTATCGTGAACGCTTCCGTCCCTCGCCGCGGCTCGCGGCGCCTTACGCCATGGCGGCCGTGAACGTGCTGGTGGCCGACAGCGATGAGGAGGCGCGGCGGTTGTTCACCTCGCAGCAGCAGACCTTCATCAATCTGCGCCGTGGGCGACCAGGTCTCCTGCCGCCACCCATCGAAGACATCGATCTGTATTGCACGCCGGCCGAGAAGGCCGGGATGCAGCACATGCTCGCCTATTCGTTCGTCGGTTCCTCGGAGACGGTGGAGCGCGGCCTCGCCGGCTTCCTCGATCAGCTCAAGCCGGACGAGCTGATGATCACCGGCCATGTCTTCGATTCGGCCGCGCGCGTGCGGTCGCTGGCGCTGACGGCGGAGATTCGCGACCGGCTGAACGGCGGCGCCAGAAGGGCCGTCGCCTGAGGCGAGCTACTTGACCGGGCGCTTCTCCAGTTTCCTGGCGAGCGTCCGCCGGTGCATGCCGAGCCTGCGGGCGGTCTCCGAGATGTTGAAGTCGGTCTCGATCAGCGTCTCGTGGATGCGCTCCCACTCGAGCGTCTTGATCGATGTCGGCCGCTCGGTGAGCGGCGCCGTCACGTCGCCTTCCGCTCGCCCGAAGGCTGCTTCGATGTCGTCGGTGTTGGAGGGCTTGGCCAGATAGTGCCGGGCGCCGAGCTTGATGGCTTCGACGGCGGTCGCGATGCTGGCGAAGCCGGTCAGCACCACGATCACCGTCTCCGGGTCATGGGCGTGCAGCGCCTGCACGCAGGCGAGGCCGGAGGCGCCGGCGAGCTTCAGGTCGACGACGGCGTAGTCGGGCGAGCGGGTCTTCAGCAGCTCCTGCAGCTCCTCGAGGCTCGACGCATGCAGCGCCTCGTAGCCGCGCCGCTCGAACGAGCGGCGAAGCGTGCGGGCGAACTGCGCGTCGTCCTCGACGATGACCAGCAGTCGTTCAGCGGCCATTGGCGCGCGTCTCCTCAATCGCCAGAGAAGCAAGGGGCAGGGTGAGGCTCACCAGCGCTCCGCCCTCGGACAGGTTCCGGGCGCTCACGCGACCGCCGAGCTTGCGCAGGACGTTCACGACAAGAAACAGGCCCAATCCTCCACCTTCGCGCCCCTTGCTCGACTGGTAAGGCTTGCCGAGGTTCGCCAGCATCTCGGGCGGAAAACCTGTTCCGCGGTCGGCGATCTCGAGCACAAGGCTCTCGTCCTCTCGGCGCGCCGCGAACCCTACCCAGCGCGGCGAGGCGTCGACGGCGTTGTCGATCACGTTGCAGATCACCTGCTTGAGCGCGGTGTCGGAAACGATCGGCAGGTCGGGCCCGAAGCGGTTCTGGAACACGAGGTTCGCGCCCTGGCGCGCCGAGCGCCGGTCCTGCACGATGTCGTCCAGGAAGGCGTTGATGGTGGTGATGACGGGCGCTTCGCCACGCGCCTCGCCTGCGGACCGCAGGATGTCCGTGACGATCGCCTTGCAGCGCCTGACCTCGGCCTGCATCTCCTCGATCTCCGGCGCGAGCTCGGGATCGGAGGCCAGCCGGGGCATTCTCCGCCAGTCGCTCAGGATGACGTCGAGCGTCGCGAGCGGCGTTCCGAGTTCGTGCGCGGCGCCGGACGCCAGCAGTCCCATGCGGACGATGTGATCTTCCTCCGCCGCGCGCTGCCGGAGATCGGCGAGCCGGGCGTCCCGCTCGCGGAGGTTCCTTCCGATCCGGTTGACGAAGACGACCAGCAACGCCGCGTCGAGCACGAAGCAGATCAGCATGCCCTGCACGTGCAGCCGGAACAGCGATCCGGCGTCCTCCCCAGGCACCGCGATCGGCTGGTTGAACACAGCCAGGCCCGCGAAGCAGGCGGTCGTGATGAGCACCATCGCCCAGGTCGACCAGACCTCGAGCAGCACCGCGCTCAGCGTGACCTGCAGCAGATAGAGGAAGGCGAACGGGTTGGTCGCGCCGCCGCTGAAATAGAGCTGCGCCGTCAGCGCGGCCGCGTCGAAGGCGAGAGCGAGGAACAGGCCGGTGTTGCTGACCTCGGCATGCGTCCGGAGCCGCAGGAGGGTCGCGAGGTTGAGGGCGACCAAGGCCGCGAGCACGACGCCCATGGGCGCGAGCGGCAGATCCACCCCGAGACCGAGTTCGACGACAGCGATCGTCAGGATCTGCCCGACCACAGCGATCCAGCGCAGCTGAACCAGCTGCAGGATGTTCTTGCGGGCGGTCGACTGGCTGGCTGGTGAGAGGTCGCTGGTCACGAAAGCGGGCACGCTGGGACTTCGTATCGCCGCACAGGCGAAGAGCGCCCAGGCGGATGACGATGGACGCGGGCGTCAGCGCCCGCGGCGGAGCCGCAGCTCTCGCCGCATCATATAGGCGCCGGCGCCCGCGGCCATCAGGGCCAGCGAGAACCAGGTGAACGCATAGACCAGATGGCTGTTGTGGAACGACACGACGGTCATTCCGCCCTTTGGGACGCCCGGGCGGTCGCCGCCCGCATCGGCGTCGATGAAGTAGGGCGCGACATCCTTCAATCCGCGCGCGGCCGCGATCGCCCGAACGTCGCGCGAGAACCAGCGGTCGGCGGCGGGATCGTTGGAGCGGAGGAAGCCGCCCTCCGGCTCGCTTATGCGCAGAAGGCCCGTGATGGAGGTTTCGCCGTCCGGACCGTCGGGGTCGCCACGCCAGCCGGTGGGAACGAAGCCGCGGTTGATCAGGACGATGAAGCCGTTGGAGGTGCGGAACGGCGAGAGGACCCAGTAGCCGGCGCCGAGATCGGTGACGGCCTGGGTCAGCGCCGGCTTCACCTTCTCGAAGACGCCGGAGACCCGCACCCGGCGGTACTCGTCGCTCTCGGCGGTCACCGACGGCCACTGCGCCGGGCCAGGAGCAGGCGAGGGCGCGGCGTGGACGCGGCGCTCGACCCGGTCGATCAGGTCGAGCTTCCAGGAGAGCCGCTGGACCTGCCAGATCCCGAGCGCGGTGAAGACCGCGCAGGCGGCCACGAGCAGAAAGACGAGCCCGAGGAACGCGCCCGGCCCACGCCGGGAGCTTCCGTCGGCTTTCCGCTCCGCGGCCATCTTCAGCGCGGCCGACGCAGCCTCAGTGGCCGCTGTGGGGCGAGCTGACCCCCGGCGTCATGTCGTTCATTCCGGCCGGGCCGCCCATGCCTTCCATCGGCACATGGGCGGGCATCATGTTCGCGTTCAGGTGGAACATGACCCAGAACGAGCCGGCGAGCGTGATCACCACGATCACGATCGTGAAGATGGCCGCCAGCATCGTCCAGCCGCCTTCCGACTTCGTGTTCATGTGCAGGAAGAAGATCATGTGGACCACGATCTGCATCGCCGCGAACACCAGGACCGTGATGGCCGCCGTCCGCGGGTCGCGGAACACGTCGCCCATAACCAGCCAGAACGGAATGGCCGTCAGGATGACCGAGAGGAAGAACCCGAGCAGGTAGCCGCCCATCGTGCCATGGCTGGCGTGCGAGTGATCGAGCTCGTGGCCGTGCCCGGCGCCATGCGGCTCGTGCGATGCGGCGTGGGCGTCGGCGCTCATCGCAGAACTCCCATCAGGTAGACGAAGGTGAAGACGCCGATCCAGATAACGTCCAGGAAGTGCCAGAACATGCTGAGGCACATCAGCCGGCGGCGGTTCTCGATGACCAGCCCGCGCTGAGCGACCTGCACCATCAGCGTGACGAGCCAGATGACGCCGAAGGTGACGTGCAGTCCGTGCGTGCCGACCAGCGCGAAGAAGGACGACAGGAAGGCGCTGCGCTGGGGCGTGGCCCCCTCATGGATGAGGTGCGCGAACTCGTAGAGCTCGATCCCCAGGAAGGCCAAGCCGAACAGCCCCGTGACGCCGAGCCAGACCAGCGTCTGAACCTTGCGGTCCTTGGCCATCGCCAGCATGGCGAAGCCATAGGTGATGGACGAGAACAGCAGCATCGCGGTGTTCAGGGCCACCAGCGACAGATCGAACAGATCCGCGCCGGTGGGCCCTGCTGCGTAGCTGCGGCCCAGGACGCCGTAACAGGCGAACAGGACCGCGAAGATGAGGCAATCGCTCATCAGGTAGATCCAGAAGCCGAGCAGCGTCCCGTTCTCGGGGTGATGCTCGTCCTGGACGTAGAAGGTCGTCGGGTCGGCCTTGGCGGCCGCGGCTGCGGCGGTGGCGCTCATTCGTTTCAGGCCCCCGCGGTCAGAAGGCGCGTGCGCTCGTTCTCGATCTCGGCGACGCGTTCGGCCGGGATGTAGAAGTCACGCGCATAGTTGAAGGTGTGAGCGATCGAGAAGACCAGGATCGCCACGAAGCTCAACGCCGCCAGCCACCAGATGTACCAGATCAGCGCGAAGCCGAGCACGGTGGACAGGCCCGCCAGGATGATGCCGGCGCCGGTGTTCTTCGGCATGTGGATGGCCTTGTAGCCTCCCACCGGCCGCACGTAGCCGCGCTTCTTCATGTCCCACCAGGCGTCGAGATCGTGGACGCGCGGCGTGAAGGCGAAGTTGTACTCCGGCGGAGGCGAGGAGGTCGCCCACTCGAGCGTGCGGCCGCCCCACGGATCGCCCGTCGTGTCGCGCAGCTGCTCGCGGCGCTTGAAGCTCACGACGAGCTGGATGAGGAACGACAGGATGCCGATCGCGATGAGCACCGCGCCGAAGGCCGCGATCACGAACCAGATCTGCAGCGACGGATCGTCGAAGCGGTTCAGGCGACGCGTCACGCCCATCAGGCCGAGCACGTAGAGCGGCATGAAGGCGAAGTAGAAGCCGACCACCCAGAACCAGAACGACATCTTGCCCCAGAACGGATCGAGCTTGAAGCCGAAGGCCTTCGGGAACCAGTAGGTCACGCCCGCCATCAGGCCGAACACGACGCCGCCGATGATCACGTTATGGAAGTGCGCGATCAGGAACAGCGAGTTGTGCAGCACGAAGTCGGCCGGCGGGACGGCGAGCAGCACGCCCGTCATGCCGCCGATCACGAAGGTCAGCATGAAGGCGACCGTCCACATCATCGGCAGCTCGAACCGGATCCGGCCGCGATACATGGTGAACAGCCAGTTGAAGATCTTCGCGCCCGTCGGGATCGAGATGATCATCGTCGTGATCCCGAAGAACGAGTTCACGCTCGCGCCCGACCCCATCGTGAAGAAGTGGTGGAGCCACACCAGGTAGGACAGGATGGTGATGACCACGGTCGCGTAGACCATCGACGCGTAGCCGAACAGCCGCTTGCCCGAATAGGTGGACACGACCTCGGAGAAGATGCCGAACGCCGGCAGGATCAGGATGTAGACCTCCGGGTGGCCCCAGATCCAGATCAGGTTCACGTACATCATCGGCGAACCGCCGAAGTCGTTCGTGAAGAAGTTCGTGCCGACGTAGCGGTCGAGCGAGAGCAGCGCGAGCACCGCCGTGAGCACCGGGAAGGCCGCGACGATCAGCACGTTCGTGCAGAGCGCGGTCCAGGTGAAGACGGGCATCTTCATCATGGTCATGCCGGGCGCGCGCATCTTGACGATGGTCGCGATCAGGTTGACCCCGGACAGCAACGTTCCCACGCCTGCGATCTGCAGCGCCCAGATGTAGTAGTCGACGCCGACGCCTGGACTGTAGGAGGACCCGGACAATGGCGGGTAGGCGAGCCAGCCGGTGCGCGCGAACTCCCCGACGAAGAGCGACACCATGACCAGAGCGGCGCCGCTCGCGGTCATCCAGAAGCTGAAATTGTTCAGGAACGGGAAGGCCACGTCGCGCGCGCCGATCTGCAGCGGCACGACGTAGTTCATCAGCCCGGTCACGAACGGCATCGCCATGAAGAAGATCATGATGACGCCGTGCGCGGTGAAGATCTGGTCGTAGTGGTGCGGCGGCAGGTAACCGTTGACGTCGCCGAAGGCGATCGCCTGCTGAGCACGCATCATGATCGCGTCCGCGAAGCCGCGCAGCAGCATCACGATCGCGAGGATGATGTACATGATGCCGATCTTCTTGTGATCGACAGTGGTGAACCACTCTTTCCAGAGATAGCCCCAGAGGCGGTAGTACGTCAGCGCGCCAATGAGGGCCGTGCCGCCGATCGCGACTACGAGGAACGTCGCGACCAGGATCGGGTCGTGATACGGGATCGCCTCCAGGGACAGACGTCCGAAGATCAGCTTCTGGAGGTCCAGATTGGAAAACATGATGTCTGCTCGTTCAGTCAGCTGAGTCGGTCGGCGGCGGGCTTAGTGGTGCATCTGACCGGGAGCGGGACCTTGATGGTCCGTCCCGGGCATGCGGTGGCCCTGGCCTTCGTCCGGCTGGGTCTGCTGCTTGTTGACGTCAGGCGCCAGCGAGTCGGGCTTCATGCCCTGCGGCTGCTCCTGGCTGCGGGCGGGGCGGCCGGAGACAGGGAAGGTCGCGCCCGGCTCCTCGACGCCCTGGCGCAGCCGGTGGCCGTCGTAGCGCAGGCGCTCACGGTTGGCTTCGCTGTTCTTGTGGTCGCCGCCCTTCGCGTCGATGTGCATCATCTCGCTCATGCACATCTGGCCAGGCAGGGCGCACATGTTGAGGATCTTGTTGTAGAGGCCGGTTTCGACTGACGCGTAGTAGCGCACCGGCTCGCCCTCGCTCGGCCGCTCGAGCGCCCGATAGACGTCCTGGTCGAGCGGCGAGCCCTCGGCCTTCGCCTTGGCGATCCACTCGTCGAAGCCCTTGTGGTCGACCCCCAGGAACCTGAAGTTCATCCGGGAGAACCCGGACCCGCTGTAGTTGGCCGAGAAGCCGTTGAAGTCGCCGGGCTTGTTGATCACCGCGTGGAGCTTGGTCTCCATTCCGGGCATCGCGTAGATCTGGCCAGCGAGCGCTGGAATGAAGAACGAATTCATCACCGAGGAGGCGGTGATGTGGAAGGTGATCGGCCGGTCCACGGGGGCGGCCAGTTCGTTGACGGTCGCGATGCCGTATTCGGGGTAGAAGAACAGCCACTTCCAGTCGAGCGCCACGACCTGCACGTCCAGCGGCCTGGCGTCGGGCGGCATGGGCTTCGACGCGGAGATGCGGTCGAGCGGCCGGAACGGGTCAAGCAGATGGGTGCTGATCCACGTGATCGCGCCGAGCGCGATGATGATCGCGAGCGGCGCCGACCAGATGACGACCTCGAGCCGCGTCGAGTGGTGCCAGTCCGGATCGTAGGTCGCGGACGTGTTCGACGCGCGATAGCGCCACGCGAACAGCACCGTGAGCGCCATCACCGGGACGATGATGATCAGCATCAGGATCGTCGAGATGACGATGAGGTCCCGCTGCTGGGCCGCGATGTCGCCAGAGGGGTTGATCACCACCATCTCGCAGCCTGCGAGCAGGAACAGCAGCGGCAGAAGGACGATTTTGCGGAGAATGCTCACGGGCAGGCCGACGGTCGGTGGGGAGGCTTTGCTAGGCTGCGTTAAGCCCCTCACCGAAGCCAAGATAGTGGACGGTTTGTCCCATCGGCTCAGACGTCGCAGGCGCAGCTCGCGACCGGATGCGGCGCTCGCGCGTTTCGACCGCGGAGTCCTGGTAGCCGCCTTGGCCGTAAGAACAAATGCGGCGTTGGGGCGTTCCATGGTCATCTAGCGGCGCGGCCAAGCGGTGGCCGCCGCCACTGTTGGCGTTCCGGAGCGAAGAAACGCATGAGCCACGATTACGCCCTGTCGCATAGCGAGCCCCTGGAGCGCGACGCCCGCCTCGTCAGCGGCGACGCCAAGGTCGCGCCCGGCGAGATCGCGATCGCCGTCGTCATCGGCCGGACGTCCGAGTTTTTCGATTTCTTCGTCTACGGCATCGCCTCGGTGCTGGTGTTCCCGCAGCTGCTGTTCCCTGAGTTCGATCCGCTGACGGCGACGCTCTACTCCTTCGCGATCTTCTCGCTCGCCTTCATCGCGCGGCCGATCGGCTCCGTGATCTTCATGCAGATCGACCGGCGCCATGGCCGGGGCGTTAAGCTGACGATCGCCTTGTTCCTGCTCGGCGGCTCCACGGCGGCGATGAGCTTCCTGCCAGGTTACGCCCAGATCGGCTTCGTGGCGGCCGGAATGCTCGCCTTCCTCCGGATCTGCCAGGGGCTGGCGCTGGCGGGCGCGTGGGACGGCCTGGCGTCGCTGCTGGCGCTGAACGCGCCCCAGAGGCATCGCGGATGGTACGCGATGATGCCGCAGCTCGGCGCGCCCCTGGGCTTCCTGCTCGCGGCCGGCCTGTTCGCCTTCTTCGTCAGCAATCTCTCGAACGAGGACTTCCTGTCCTGGGGCTGGCGCTACCCGTTCTTCGTGGCCTTCGCGATCAACGTCGTGGCGCTGTTCGCCCGTCTCCGCCTCGTGGCCACGGACGAGTTCACCGCCCTGCTCGAGCGCCGTGAACTGAAGCCCACTCCGGTCTGGCAGATGTTCCGCAACGAAGGCGGCAACGTCCTGATCGGCGCCTTCGCGGCGCTTGCCAGCTTCGCGCTGTTCCATCTGGTGACGATCTTCCCGCTGTCCTGGGTCACGCTCTTCACGGGCCGCTCGGCGCGGGATTTCCTCGTGACCGAGATGGTTGGCGCCGTGATCTGTCTGCTCGCGATCATCGCCTCGGGCGTGATCGCGGACCGGATCGGACGGCGCACGCTGCTTGGCGTCTGCGCGGTGCTGATCGGCCTGTTCAGCTTCGCCGCGCCGTTCCTGCTGAGCGGCGGCGCGATTTCCGAGGCGGGCTTCATCTTCCTCGGCTTCGCCCTTCTGGGCCTCGCCCATGGGCAGGCGTCCGGCGCCGTGACGTCTAATTTCTCGACTCAGTACCGCTACACCGGGGCGGCGCTGACCTCGGACATGTCCTGGCTGTTCGGAGCCGCCTTCGCGCCGCTCGTGGCGCTCGGTCTGTCGGCGAAGTTCGGGCTGGCCTTCGTCGGGCTCTATCTGCTGTCCGGCGCCGTCTGCTCCGGCGTCTCGCTGCTGATCAACAGGCGCATGCTCGACATTCGGGACTGACCGCACCGCGCTGACGCGGGACCTTCTGCGTCGCTCGCTCGTTGTGAAAGCGAAGGCCGCTCCTCAGGGAGCGGCCGCGTTGTCAGACAAGGAGCACGACGTGGCGATCCAGAACCCGACAGCAGACGCCCCGCAGCCGCCTCAGCCGAAGCAGCAGCAGGACATGCCGGGCCACACCGGCGACATGCGCCCTCGTCCTGACCACGGCGAGGAAAGCTACCGCGGCTCCGGCCGGCTGGCCGGGATGGCGGCGATCATCACGGGGGCGGACTCAGGCATCGGCCGCGCCGTCGCGATCGCTTATGCGCGCGAGGGGGCCGACGTGCTGATCTCGTATTACGACGAGCACGAGGACGCTCAGGAGACCGCGCGCTGGGTCGAAAAGGCGGGGCGCAAGGCCGTCGTGGTCGCGGGCGACATCAAGCAGGAGGCGCACTGCAACGAACTGATCGAGAAGGCGATGGCCGAGTTCGGCCGGCTCGACATCCTCGTCAACAACGCCGCCCATCAGGCGAGCTTTGAGAAGATCGAGGACATCAGCGCGGAAGAGTGGGACGTCACCTTCCGGACCAACATCTACAGCCAGTTCTACCTCTGCAAGGCGGCGATCCCGCGCATGAAGCCGGGCTCGGCGATCGTCAACACGACCTCGATCAACGCCAAGAACCCCAGCCCGCATCTGCTCGCCTACGCGACCACGAAGGGCGCGATCGCGAACTTCACCGCCGGGCTCGCCGGGCTCGTGGCCGAGCAGGGCATCCGCGTGAACGCGGTGGCCCCGGGGCCGATCTGGACTCCGCTCATTCCTGCCACCATGCCGCCCGAGGCGGTGGAGAGCTTCGGCGAGAACACGCCGCTCGGCCGCGCCGGGCAGCCCGCCGAACTCGCGCCGGCCTATGTGATGCTCGCCTCCAAGGAAGCGAGCTACATCACCGGCGCCGTCATTCCGGTCACGGGCGGCCGGCCGATGCTCTAGCGGCTCAGGCCTTGTGGAACAGGCGGCGGAGCTCGTGCTTCGCCGCCTCCAGCGTAGCGCGTTGCGGGTCGCTCAGGTTGGAGCCGGCGCGGTTGATGTGGAAGGTCAGCATCGACATCGCCGAGCGGTAGGGATCCGATTTCCGCCGCTGGCTCCGCTCGGCCGAGCGCTTCAGCGAGGCTGCGATGTCGGCGGGATCCTCCTTGGTGAAGACGCCCTCTTCGAGATCGAGCGCGTCGCTTTCGCGGGTGACCTTCGCCGACCACCTATGGTCCTGATCCGCGCCTGTGTTCGAGCCTGACATCGTTCTCCCTCGCACCAGCTGACCCGAGAAAGGTCGCACGCTGTTGGAACCACCAGGCGGCCGTCGAGTTCCGGCCGGTGCCCCCGCGCCGCTGCCGCCGCGAGTCTGCCGACTGGTCGATGCCTCAGGCGGCCTTGAGCTTCGCGACGGGCGTGGATCCAGGCCGAGCCGTCAAAGATCAGAACGTCGATCAGCAGGTCGCCGTGCTGAGGGATCGGGCGCGAGCATCTTCCGGGCATTGCAGCAGGTAGCTCTCCGCGAGCTCCACGCTGCCATCGGTGTAGCGAACGCCCAGGGCCTGGGCGGTCGGCGTCTCGGAGTGTGACGCCACCCAGGCTGTGAGCAGGATCCGGCGGAGCAGCAGGAACGTCGGCATCATGGCCCGGTCCT
The DNA here is from genome assembly GCF_045505405.1 of Hansschlegelia beijingensis. GTDB lineage: Bacteria > Pseudomonadota > Alphaproteobacteria > Rhizobiales > Methylopilaceae > Methylopila > Methylopila beijingensis_A. The sequence continues at coordinate 13,322 of NZ_JBJKEX010000037.1, forward strand.
CGGCCGAGATCGGCGCGACCTCGGCGTAGCCGCTGAGCCAGGCGTCCTCGAGCTCCGGTATGAACGGCTCGTGCTCCATGAAGCTGACGGCCGCAGCAAAGTCGTACAGGAACCAGGAGAAGCCGCAGTCGTCGAAGTCGATGACGCCGAGCCGATCGCCGTCCACCAGCAGGTTGGCGAGCCGCAGATCGCCATGGATCAAGCCGAACCTCTCCGGAGAGGCCCCGTAGGCGCGGAGCCGCCGCCTCAGAAGGTCCGCCGCGCGATGGAGGACGTCGCGGCCCTCCCGGTCGAGCCCGAGCCCGTCGCGCCAGTCTCCCCAGAGCGGGCGATCGCCCAGCATGGCGTCGAAATCCCAGGTCTTGCGGGCGAACCTCACTGGCGGCCGCCATTTGCGCGCGTGGTGGTGGAGCCGCGCGGTGACCCTGCCGAGTGACCGGAACCACGGGACGAGCTGGGCGCCGGGCTCCGGCTGCTCACCGCTCATGAACTCGAAAGCCGTGACGTTTCGCCAGCGCCCCCCGTCTTCGAAGCCACCGAGGAGATCGCCGTTCTTCGCGCGCAAAGGCGCCGGGGTCTCGGCGACGCCGTTCGCCCGCAACGCTTCGATCCAGGCGAGCTCGGACCGGATCTCGTCGCTGCAATGATAGTTGGGCCGATGGACGCGAAGCACGACCCGAGCGCCGCGGTCGGTCTCCGCCAGGAAGGTGGCGTTCTCGGAGATCGCCAGCAGTCGGAGCGGGGCCTCGGGACCAAGCCGCCACTCCGTCAGTGACCCGCGAAGCCCGCTCTCCAGCCGCGACAGGGCGGCCTCCTCATACATGGCGGATCGCGCGCCGGAAGTCTGCGGTCCGGTCCCGCACGCAAGGCTTTGATGAGCGGGCCACCGGATCTTCGGCCGCCGGGATGATCGTGAAAGCTTCATGCGTCAGGACATGCGAGCGGGGAGGAACGCGAACGATAGCATGCCCCGATCCGGGGCCCGGCGCCGTTGCGGCGTCGGACATGCGGCCAATCGGACGCCGAGCGCCGGCGCGAGCCGCTATCGTCATCAGGAGCGGGCGCTGCTAATCAGCTTGGGAGGCGCGTCCCGGGCGCGGTCGCGTCGATGTCATCCGCGAGAGCCATGGCCAAAGACCCGCTTTTTCCTCGTCCCGTCGACGACGCGCTCGACGCCTCCCGCCGCTACGGCGAGTCGATCGAATCGAACTACGCCGGCGCCGTCTCGTTCCTGCGCCGGCCTTATGCGCGCTCCGCCGAGGGCTTCGACGTGGCGGTGTGGGGCGTGCCCCTCGACACCTCGGTCTCCAATCGACCCGGGACGCGCTTCGGACCGCGCGCCATCCGGGAGGCGTCGACGATCAATGTCGGCGACCCGACCTATCCGTTCCAGTTCGACATCTTCGGCGACCTTGCAGTGGCCGACACGGGCGACTGCTCGCTGGATTACGGAAGGGTCGATCAGATGCCGGCCGCCATCGAGGCGCAGGCGGCGGCGCGCCTCGCGACCGGGGCGCATCTCGTCACCCTCGGCGGAGATCACTTCCTCACCTATCCGGTGCTGAAGGCGCTGGTCGCCCGCATCGGACGGCCCGTGGCGCTGGTGCAGTTCGACGCCCATCAGGACACCTGGGACGACGACGGCAGCCGGATCGATCACGGCACGATGATCACCCGCGCCGTCCGGGAAGGGCTCATCGTTCCCGAACGCTCGATCCAGATCGGGATCCGCACGAACGCGCCGCAGGATTGCGGCTTGTCCATCGTCGACGGCCTTCTGGCGCAGGAACTCGGTCCGCTGGCGACGGCGAGCCGTATCCTCGGCCATGTCGAAGACACGCCCGTCTATGTGACCTTCGACATCGACTGCCTCGATCCGGCGTTCGCCCCCGGAACCGGGACGCCGGTCTGCGGCGGAATTTCCTCCAGCTTCGCGATCTCCTGCCTCAGGCGGCTTGGCGCCCTCGACCTCAAGGGCTTCGATGTCGTCGAGGTTTCGCCGCCCTACGACCACGCCGGGATCACGGCGCTCGCCGGCTGCACCATGGCGCAGATGTATCTCGGCCTGCTCGCGGAGCGGAAGCGGATGGGCAAGCAGATCGCGCCCTGAGGAGAGGAAGGCCCATGCGCCAGGTCCGTCTCATGGCCGCCGCCGCGCTCGCCGTCGCGGTCTCCGGCTGCGCGGGCGAGAAGCTCTGGATGAAGCGCGGGGCGGGGCCGGGGGAGGCCAACGCCGACGAGATGTCGTGCGCCGAGGAATCCGAAAGCCGCGCCAGCATCGTCATCGGCGACGGTCTCGGCCCCGGCTTCGGGCCGGCGACCGACCGGTTCAGCCAGCGCTTCGCCTGCCTGAGGTCGCGCGGCTACCGGCTCGTGACGATCACCCCCGAGGAGAGCGCGCGGCTGAAGAGCCTGGGCGGGATCGAGCGCGAGACCTACTGGAGCGAACTGCAACGCAAATACGGCGTCGCCCCCTGAGACGGTCAGGCGTCCTCCGCATTAGTCGCGAGGGCGTCACGCAGCGCGCGCACATCCTGGTTGAGGCGCTTGAGCTCGGGGATCTTCATTCCCGAGCGCGCGAGCAGGGTCATCGGCACGCAGGCGGCGCGCTCCTGCAAGGCCCGTCCGGCCTCGGTCAACTCGACCATCACCTGCCGCTCGTCCTCCGCGCTGCGACGGCGAACAACGAGGCCCGCGCTTTCCAGCCTCTTGAGCAGCGGCGTGAGCGTGCTCGACTCCAGCATCAGCCGCTCCGCTATGTCCTTCACGGCCAGCCGGTCCTGCTCCCATAAGGCGAGCATGGTGAGATACTGCGGATAGGTGAGGCCAAGCTGGTCGAGCGCCGGCTTGTAGGCGCGATTGATCGCCAGGGCCGCCGAATAGACGGCGTAGCAGAGCTGGTCCTGCAGTTTGAGGCTCGGTGAATTGGACACGTTCAGTCTCCGGGGGGCGGCCCCAAGATAATGCATATCGCGATAATAATCTGCATGGCGGCCATGCGCCACGACAGGCTTGAGAAAGTTATCGCGATAATGAAATATTCGACATCGAAACGGGCGGCCGAGCCGCTCCATCAAAGGAGGCTGACATGAAGGCGCTTTATCAGACCGAGGCTGTCGCCACTGGCGGCCGGACGGGCACCGCCGCCACCACGGACGGCAATCTCAAGGTCGATCTCGTCACCGCCAAGGAGCTCGGCGGCCCCGGCGGCGCGGGCACCAATCCCGAACAGCTTTTCGCGGCCGGCTACTCGGCCTGCTTCCTCGGCGCGCTCAAGTTCGTGGCGTCCAAGGAGAAGGTGAAGATCCCGGACGACACGACGGTCGCCGCCAAGGTCGGCATCGGGCCGCGCGATGACGGGCAGGGGTTCGGCCTCACCCTCGCGATCAAGGTCACCATCCCGGGCCTCGATCGCGCCCAGGCCGAGGAACTCGCCGCCAAGGCGCACGTGGTGTGCCCCTACTCGAACCTCGCCAAGGGCGGGGCCGACGTCGACGTTTCGGTGGCGTGACGCATGCAGCGTCCGGCCCGCGTCAGGCGGGCTGGACGCGCCTTCCGTGAGACGGGACTCAGGCGACCGCGACGTCGAGGCCGAGGTCGAGCGTCGGCGCGGAATGAGTGATGCGGCCGACCGAGATCAGGTCCACGCCCGACTCGGCGATCGCTACGACCGTGTCGAGCGACACATTGCCGGACGCCTCGGCCAGCATCCGGCCGTCGATCCTCTCGACCGCCTCCCGGAGGACCGCCGGCGGCATGTTGTCGAGCAGCACGACGTCCGCGCCCTCGGCGATGACCCGGTCAAGCTGCTCCAGCGTATCGACCTCGATCTCGATCTTCACGAGATGACCGGCCGAGGACCTGGCGCCGCGCAGCGCAGCCTCGACGCCTCCGGCGACGGCGATGTGGTTGTCCTTGATCAGGATCGCATCGTCGAGCCCGAACCTGTGGTTCGAGCCGCCGCCGCAGCGCACCGCGTACTTCTCGAAGATCCGCAACCCGGGCGTGGTTTTCCGCGTGCAGCAGATCCGCGCCTTGGTGTGAGCGATAAGGTCGGCGTAGCGGGCGGTTTCGGTCGCGACCCCCGACAGATGGCCCAGGAAATTGAGGGCGGTGCGTTCGGCCGAGAGCACGGCCCGCGCCGGCCCCTCGATGCGCGCGATCACCTCGCCCGCCGTGAGGCGGGCCCCATCCTCGACCTCGGCCTTGAACGAGATCGCGGGATCGAGCGCGCGGAATGCGGCCTCGGCGAGTTGCAGGCCAGCGAGGCGCCCGGTCTGGCGGGCGGCGATAACCACCCGCGCGACGGCGCTTGCCGCCGAAGCTCGAGGTGTTGA
>NZ_JBJKEX010000380.1:0-2851 GCF_045505405.1 Hansschlegelia beijingensis
TGGATCCTCCGGTCAAGCCGGAGGATGACGCTTCCCGCCAGTGGGAGCGCCCTCACCCGATGCCGAGCGCCTTGAGCTTGCGGTGAAGCGCGGAGCGCTCCATCCCGATGCCGCCGCTCCGACCCTTGGGGGCGGAAGCGCCACCGGCGCCCTCAGGCCTCGGTAACTCACCAGCGCAAAAAAGAGCGGGCTGTCGCGCAGGCCTCGAGTCTGCCCATTCGCCGCTTGCGGCCGAGCTGCCCCTGCTAAGCGCTCCGCGGCGTCTGGCCGCCGCGGAACTTCGCGTATCTCCGGCGCAGGGCCGCGAGCGCGTATTTCAACGTGATGTTGAATGACGCCTTGAGCGCCGGGAAGGGGCTGTTCGGATGTCCGGCGATCCGCCCGCCGGCGTTGCGCCATGCGGCTAGGCCGCCGCGCAGCGCCCGCGCGCCGCTCAGCCCGAGCGAGCGGGCGCGCTTCGCCGCCTTCAGCGGAGCAGCCTTGGGTCCGCCGTAGAAGATGAAGACCTTGCCGGGCTCGAACAGCCGGGTGTGAAGGGGGCTCGCCGGATCGACGAGGCCGGCGAACTCGCCGGGGGGGCAATGGAACGAACCTTCGATCCAGCCGCGCTGATCGGCCGTTTCCCAGTCGCTCAGGTCGACCATCACGACCTGTTTGCGGCGCCACATCGCGATGGCTTCAGGAGCCTTGATCGCCAGCGGCGCCTCGGCGCGTCTGCGAGTCTGGCTGCTCGGCCGCTGAAGCGCGGTGAGCGGCGTCATACTGGGAAGCGCAGAACTCGTGAACGCCATGTCAGGCGGTCCTTCGAACGTGATTCGGATCAGCGCACGCTAAGTATACCGCGCCGCGGCCATCGTGACGTCGCGGCTTGAAGCTTTGATGACGGGGATATTGTCTATGAGACGAACGCCTGACAGACGGACGGCGGCGAGAAGCCGCGCGGGACGATCCAGAGACGGATCGTGAGCCCCGAGCGTCTCCGCGTCGCGGAGTTCGAGATAATCTATCGTGAACCCAACGCTTTCCATCTGCCGCCGTGCAACGGCCAAAGCCGCCTCCGGGTTCCCGCCCGCGGAGATCGATGCCGCGGCGGCCGTCATCGCCTTGTGGAGCGTCGCCGCCGTGTCCCGATCCTCAGGGCTCAGATAGGCGTTACGGGACGACAGCGCGAGACCTGACGGCTCGCGCACGGTCGCAAGCGTCACGATGCGGACGGGCAAGCAGAGATCGCGGACGAGCCGCCGAACCACCGCGGCCTGCTGGAAATCCTTCTCGCCGAACACGGCCACGTCGGGCGCGCACTGGATCAGCAGTTTCGCGACGACCGTCGCGACGCCGGCGAAGAAGTGCGGTCGCGCGTCGCTCTCGAGGCCATGGGCGGGGCCGCCTACGGTGATGACGGTCGATGCGCCCTCCGGATACATCTCGGCCGGCTCCGGCGCGAAGACGAGGTCGGCCGGGGCGCCCTCAAGCTTCCGGAGGTCGCTCGCCAGATCGCGTGGGTAGGTCGCGAGATCTTCATGCGGCGCGAACTGGGTCGGGTTGACGAAGATCGAGACCACGACCCGCTCGGCCTCTTCGGCGGCCTTGCGAACCAGGGACAAATGGCCCTCGTGCAGCGCGCCCATGGTCGGGACCAGCGCGATCCCGCGACCGCCCGCCCGCCAGGGCCGCAGCTGGGCTCTCAGTTCCGAGACGGTGGAGACGACGAGGGGTCGGGACATCGGGCGCTCACTCTCACCTTCCCGCTCTCGCGGCGGCGGGGCGCCTGCGTTATCAGGATGCAGGGCTGCGCGCCAAGCTGCGCTCGCCGCGGTCCCGCGCCGCCAGGCTGGCGCGGCGGACGAACAGGAAAGACATGATCTGGATTCTTCTGGGAGCGATGGCGCTCGCCGCCCTCGTCGCGCTGACCCGCATCGTCATCAAGTCCGACCCGAGGCGGGCGCGGCGGTCGGTGCAGGTGGCCTCAGCGCTTTGCTGGGCGCTGGGCCTCGCTCTCGCCCTCACGGGCAAGCCGATTCCGGGGCTGATCCTGATGGCGCTGGGGGCCTTCGGAACGGGCGCGCTCGCGCGGCGCGCTCCTTCAAGAGTCGGTGAAAGAGAGCGTCGCGGCGGGGCGGCCGGAGGGGGTCCGGACTTCCAGGGTCACGCGAACGCGTGGGGCCGAGAGCGAGACGTCCGCGGCCGGCGGTCGGGCGTAATGACGGAAGAGGAGGCGTATCAGGTCCTTGGCCTGCAGCCGGGGGCGAGCGCGGAGGAGGTCGCTCGTGCGCATCGGACGCTGATGAAGAAAGTCCATCCCGACCAAGGGGGGTCGACCGAGCTCGCGGCGAGGGTCAACGCTGCCAAGGACGTTCTCGCGGCGCGGCGACATGCCTAGCCTCCCCGATCCGCCTTAGTTCTTGATCGCAAAGCAGCTGACGGAGCTGCGCTTCAGCGCTTTGCAGGCCGCGTCAGCCGTCCGCTCGTTCAGACCCGCGAAACGCGCCCGGTAATAGGTCGTCTCGCCCTTGGTGAACGTCTCGGTGAACGGCTCGGCGCGCTTCAGAACGGCGCCGCCCTTGGTCTTCGCGTTCGCCAGCAGCTGCTGCGCCTGGTCGGGCGCGGTCGTTGCGCCGATCTGGATCATCCAGCCCGAGCGGGCGGGCGCGCGTTCCGCCGTAGGGGCGGGTCGCGGCGCCACGTCGAGATCACGCGTGGCGGAGGCGACCCGGACGGGGCGCGCGGCCGCCTCCTCGCGGTTCTCGATCACGGCGGCGACCACCATGAGACCAAGTCGTGGATACCCGGCCCCCGCCGGGCATGACGAGGGGCCCCGGTCGCGCCTCATCCTCAGCCGTCATGCCCGCCT
>NZ_JBJKEX010000381.1:0-2845 GCF_045505405.1 Hansschlegelia beijingensis
CCGGCTTCATATCTGGCCGCCTGCGAAGAAGCCCCGGGGGTTTTAGGGTTTCATTCACCCAATTCCGCTTTACTGGCGCGCACGAATGTTGGGGGGCCGGGAGCTACGCCAAGCTGCTCGAGGGGCGCGATCCCGCCGCCGCCCGCCACATCGCCAAGAGCGTGGCCGCGACCCGCGACCTGCTGCCCCGCAGGCTGGTGCTGGAGAGCGACGATCCCTCGACCTGGGCGGCGACGCTCGCCGCTGTCGCCGAAGGCGGCGAAGCCAAGGACGCCGCGATCGACGGCGCCGTCGGCCGCGACGCGCCGGTCGCTTTCGCGTTCTCCGGCAATGGCTCGCAGTGGGCCGGCATGGGCCGCAAGCTGCACGCCCACAACGCGACCTTCCGGCAGAAGATCTCCGAGATCGACGCGCGCTTCGGCGCGCTCGCCAAATGGTCGATCGCGGACGCGCTGTTCGCCGACGATCTGCCCGACCGTCTGCGCCGCGCCGAGACCGCGCAGCCGCTGATGTTCGCCGTGCAGGTTGCGACCACCGCGGCGCTCGCGGCCGAGGGGCTGACGCCCGACATGGTGCTTGGCCACTCCGTGGGCGAGGTCGCGGCCGCCGCCGCCTCCGGCGCATTGACGCTCGACCAGGCTGTCGCGGTCGTGCATTCGCGCAGCGTTCACCAGGAGATCGCCTGGAAGAACGGCACCATGGCCGCCGTTCTGCTGCCGGCCCAGGAAGTCAGCGCGCTGCTGCGCGACGGCGGCTTCGCCAATGTCGAGATCGCGGCGATCAACAGCGAGCGCTCGATCACGATCTCCGGGCCGGAGTCCGAGATCAAGGAGCTCAGCCGCTTCGCCCGCACCCGGCGCGTGCCGGTGCGCGTGCTCGACATCGACTATCCGTTCCACACCGGCCTGATCGACGCCGTGAAGGAGCCGCTGCTGGCCGATCTCGCCGGGCTGCAGCCGGGCGCGACCCAGCGCACTTTCGTGTCGAGCGTCACGGGCGCAGTGATCGACGGCGCCGAACTCGGCGCCGACTACTGGTGGGAGAACGTCCGCCGGCCGGTGCGCTTCGCCGATGCGGTCGCGGCCGCCGTGGAGGAAGGCGCGCGGGTGTTCGTGGAGATCGGCCCGCGGCCGGTGCTCCAGACCTATCTGAGCGACTGCCTCGCGGCCGCCGAAGTCACGGGCGGCGTGCTGTCCTGCGACGACCAGGGCGCCGGCGAGCATGATCCGCTCCGCCGGGCGCTGGCCCGCGTCATCGCCAAGGGCGGCCGGGTCGACCGCGATCTGGCCTTCGGAAAGCTCGACGGCTCGGCGGTCCGCCTGCCCACCTACCCGTGGCAGAACACCCGTTTCGCGGTCGGCGCGACCGCGGAGGCGCAGTCCTTCTACCGCGGCTTCGACCCGCATCCGCTGATCGGCTCGCGCCTGCGCGCGGATTCCGACGAGTGGACCGCGCATCTCGACGCCGCCGTCGTCCCGCTCCTCGGGGACCACAAGGTCTCGGGCCGCGTGATCGTGCCCGGCGCGGCGCTCGCCGAGATGGCGCTCGCGGCCGGCCGCGGCTGGCTCAAGGCCGACGTCGTGGAGCTCGCGGACTTCGAAATCCCGCACGCGCTGACGCTCGACCCCGACGCCATGTCGGAGATCCGCACCCGCGTGTCTCCCGAGAGCCGGACCGTCGAGATCCTCAGCCGTCCGCGACTGCGCGACGACGGCTGGGTGCTGCATGCGACCGGCCGGGTCTCGGCCCCGCCAACGGTCACCGCGCAGACTCCGCCGACCCCTGCGCATGACGGCGAGATCTTCCGCGCGGCGGACCTCTACGCCCGCGCCGAGGCTCACGGCCTGGACTTCGGGCCGGCGTTCCAGGTCGTCGACCATGTGGTGCGCTATGGGCCGGACCGCCTGTCCGTCCGCCTCCGCCCGGAGAGCGACCGCAAGGGCGAGCGCGATGCGCGCTACGGCCTGCACCCTTCGGATTTCGACTCCTGCTTCCACGCCCTGCTGACGCTGTTCGGCGTTCATGGCGACCGGCCGGACGTGACGTACCTTCCGATGCGCTTCGGCTCGCTGCGGCTGCTCAAGCCGGGCGCCGCAATCGCAGGCGCGGAAATCGTGGTGCGCCGCCTCAGCCCGCGCTCGATCGACGCCACCTTCACGATCCTCGGCGCCGACGGCGAGATCGTCGCGGTGCTCGCGGACGCACGCTTCCGCGCGGTCACGCTGTCTCGTCGGACGCCGCTCGAGCGACTGTCCTACCACTACGCTCCGGCGCTCGTGGGGGCCTCCGAGGAGGCCTCGGCCCCAGCTCCGACGGGCGACGAACTCGCCGCGCGGGCGGCGGCTCTCGGACTGACCGCGACAGGCGACGTCGAGCGGCCGGAAGACGACCTCCTTCTGGAAGCCTTCGCGGTCGCGGCCGCGCATGAAAGCCTCTCGGCGATCTTTGGCCGCAAGCGCCAGGGCGCGATCGCGGACCTGATCAAGCGCGGCCGGCTGGCCGCGGCGTCTGCGCCGCTCGCCTATAGCCTGCTTGGACTGCTCGAGCATCAGGGCCACGCGACAGTGCAGGGCGACGTCTGGACGCTCGTCGCGAAGACCGGCCTGCCGCCGTCGGCCGAGATCATCCGCACGATCATCGCTGATTTCCCTGATCGCGGCGCCGAATGCGTGCTTGCGACGCGCGCCGCGGTTCTGCTGCCGAAGGCGCTGAAGGACGGACCGCTCGCGTCGCCTTATGGCGCCTCGACGCTGGCGCACCCTATGTGCGCACCGTGAAGAGCGCGCCGGCGCGCGTCTGGGGCGCGCACATGTCGAGCGACGATGGACGCGTCGGCTTCCCGTTC
>NZ_JBJKEX010000382.1:0-2838 GCF_045505405.1 Hansschlegelia beijingensis
TAGACGGAGGCGAAGCGCACATAGGCGACGTCGTCGAGCGCCTTGAGCCCCTCCATCACCAGCCGCCCGATGGTCTCGGCCTGGACGACCGGCCTGAACAGGCTCCCGGACGACGACCTCGTCGCCCGCGCGGTCGGCGTTCTCCTGGAGGAGGACAGCGTCGGCGCCGCGCGGCAGCGGAGCCCCGGTGAAGATCCGCGCAGCTTCTCCGGAGCCGACCTCGCCGGAAAACGCCTTGCCGGCGGCGGCCTCGCCCACGACGCGCAGCCGGACAGGGGCGGACTGGACATCCCCCGAACGCACCGCATAGCCGTCCATCGCGGAGCAGTCCCATGGCGGCTGCGTCCGGACCGCGTTGAGCGGGGCAGCGAGCGTCCGGCCGAGCGCTTCGCCGAGCCGGACGCGTTCCGCGGGAAGCGTCGCGAGCCCCGACAGAATTCGCGCGCGGGCCTCCGCGACAGGGAGGAGGCCGCTCATCCTTCGGCCCGGAAGTCGCCCGAGCGGCCGCCGGACTTGGCGAGCAGACGCACGCCCTCGATCCGCATTCCCCGGTCGACGGCCTTGGTCATGTCGTAGACCGTGAGGCAGGCCACCGAGACGGCGGTCAGAGCCTCCATCTCGACCCCAGTCGGCCCGGTCACCCGCGCCATCGCCGTCACGACCACCCCCGGAAGCGCCTCGTCCGGCGTCAGTTCGACAGACACCTTCGACAGCGCCAGCGGGTGGCAGAGCGGGATCAGTTCGTGGGTCCGCTTGGCGGCCATGATGCCGGCGATCCGCGCCGTGCCGAGCACGTCGCCCTTCTTGGCGTCGCCCGCGAGGATCAGCGCCAGGGTCTCGGGCGCCATGACGACGCGGCCCTCTGCCGTCGCCTCCCGCACGGTGGCGGGCTTGTCGCCGACGTCGACCATATTGGCCTCCCCGGAGGCGGAAAGATGCGTCAGGACGGCTGTTTGAGAGCTCACTTCACACGCCCCTGCCAAAAATTCCTCTGGCGACGTCGAACGAGACCGCCGTCACGACGCCTGCTCCGGTGAGCGCCAAGCCGACCAGATAGAGGCGAGTGGCCCGGTCATAGATCGTCTTCACCAGACCTTCGACCGGCAAAAGCAAGGCCAGAGCCCAGATCTGGAACATGCCGCCGGCGAAGACTGCGACGACGGCGGGGACGTCATACCAGCGCCACGCGTCCGCGCTCGAGGCCCATTGCGAGAGGAAGCCCAGCGTGAACGAGACGGTGATGCCGTAAGCCGTGATCGTGCCGTTGCGGAAAACAGCCTCGACGCGCTCCTCGCCGACCTGAGGAGAGAGCGGCTCTACGCTTCCGATCTGTGCGGTCAACGGCCGCCCCCGAGTTCGTCGTTCTTGCGCACGAGGCTGGTGAGGAGGTCGATCTGCTCCTGCTGCTTCGCGATCAGCGTCATGATGTGTTCGTCTCTCAGCCGATCCAGCTTCTCGTGCAACCCCATGATCTCGATCTCCGCCTTCAGGTTCACTTCGTAATCGAGCGCGGCGTTCTCGCGATCTTTGATGGCCTGGCGGTTCTGGCTCATCATGATCACCGGGGCCTGAAGCGCCGCAAGCATCGACAGCATCAGATTGAGGAAGATGAACGGGTAGGGATCGAACGGTTGCGACAGCAGCCAGAGATTGGCCCCGGCCCACAGCAACAGGAACACGCTGAAACTGATGATGAACGTCCAGGAGCCGCCGAAGGACGCCACCTGGTCGGCGAGGCTTTCGCCGAACGTCTTCTGTTCGTCGCCAGCCGGACGCCGGATCAGGACGCTGCGCCGCCTGGCGTGTTTCAGCACGCGGGCTTCAGCCTCCGTCAGGCCCTCCGCGTCCTTGCCCAGCCAACGTCTCGCTGCAGGATCGAGCTCGGCGCGTGGGTCTGGGGACATATGACGGCCCGTGGTTCACGCCGTGGGAGGCGAAGCCAGAAGGGCGCGAGTGGCGGCGGCGACGTCTTCCTGCCTCATCAGGCTCTCGCCCACCAGCAGCGTCCGGCAGCCGACGGCGGCCAGCCGCGCCACGTCGGCGGGCGTGAAGATGCCGCTTTCGCCGACCAGGATGCGGCCGGGCGGAACCAGAGGCGCGAGCCTCTCGGTCGTCTCCAGCGTGACCTCGAAGGTCCGCAGGTTGCGATTGTTCACGCCCAGTAGAGGAGCGGCGAGCGGCAGGGCCCGTTCGAGCTCCGCGGCGTCATGCACCTCGATGAGGGCGTCCATGCCGAAGTCTGCGGCGGCCGAGACGAGGTCGCGCGCCTCGGCGTCGGTGACGGCCGCCATGATGACGAGAATGCAGTCGGCGCCAAGCGCGCGCGCCTCGGCGACCTGGTAGGGCTCGTAGAGGAAGTCCTTGCGGATCACGGGCAGAGGCGCTGCTTCGCGCGCCCGCACCAGGAATTCCGGCGCTCCCTGGAAGGACGGCCCGTCGGTCAGCACGGACAGGCAGGTCGCGCCGCCCTCCGCGTAGGCTCGGGCGAGGGCGGGCGGGTCGAAGTCGGCGCGGATCAGGCCCTTGGACGGGCTGGCCTTCTTGATCTCCGCGATCAGGGCCGTGCCGCCTGCGTCGAGGGTGCGACGGATGGCGTCGGCGAAGCCGCGCGGCGGAGAGGCCACGTCGGCGGCCTTGCGCACCTCCGCGAAGGAGCGCGCGCTCTTCGCCTCGGCGATCTCGCGTCGCTTGTAGGCCCCGATGCGATCCAGAATGTCGCTCACGCCGCGAGCTCCGCGTTCGAGACCTGCACGAGCGCCTCGAGCCCATAGCGCTCATGGCCGAACCGGGAGCCGACAGCGTCGTGATAATCGTCCAGCAGGCCGCTCATCGCCGTGC
>NZ_JBJKEX010000383.1:0-2836 GCF_045505405.1 Hansschlegelia beijingensis
CCGATCTCCGCCGGGGCCAGCCGGGGCGCCGCGCCGCGGGAGCACGGCCGGCTGGCCGCTTGTAATGTTATAATGTTACATATATCGATCGCGAAGAAGGAGCCCGCATGGCGTCTCGCGATCCGTTCCTGTCTTCGATGCTGGCGCAGCCGGCGGCGCGGCGCGTCGCGGCCGCGGCGGCCGTCCTCGTGCTGCTGTGGGGGGCGATCGCATGGGCGATCGCGCTGCCATGAGCGGCGGAGCGATCAGCCTGCGCGACGTCACCGTCGCCTATGACCGGCACCCGGCCGTGCATCATCTTTCGGGCTCGTTCGCGCCCGGCAGCCTGACCGCGATCGCGGGGCCCAACGGGGCCGGCAAGTCGACGCTGCTCAAGGCCCTGATGGGCGAGCTGCCGGTGAGCGAGGGCGCGATCGACCGCGGCGATCTTTCCGTGCGGGAGTTCGGCTATCTGCCGCAGGCCGCGGAGATCGAGCGGCGCTTCCCGATCTCGGTCGCGGACGCCGTGACGCTCGGCGCCTGGCGGCGCACCGGCGCGTTCGGCGGCATGACGCGCGGGATCGCCGAAGAGGCGCGGCGGGCGCTGAGCGCGGTCGGCCTCGAGGGCTTCGAGCGGCGCCATGTCGGTTCGCTCTCCGCCGGGCAGTTCCAGCGCGTGCTGTTCGCGCGCCTGCTCATGCAGGACGCCAAGGTCATCCTGCTCGACGAGCCCTTCACGGCGATCGACGCCCGCACCACCCGCGACCTGCTGGAGATCATCCGGCGCTGGCGCAGCGACGGCCGCACCGTGATCGCGGTGCTGCACGATTTCGAGCAGGTGCGCGCGCACTTCCCCGAGACGCTGCTGCTCGCCCGCGAGCCGATCGAATGGGGCGCGACCGCCTCCGCCCTGTCGCCCGCGAACCTGCTGCGCGCCCGCGCCATGGCGGAAAGCTGGGACGAGGGCGCGCCGCCCTGCCGGCCGGACGCCCATGCGCATGGTCACGCCCACGCTCACACGCACGACCACGCATGACGCTCTATTCCGCGCTTCTGGAGCCGTTCGTGGATTACGGCTTCATGCGCCGCGCGCTGGTCGCGACGCTCGCGCTCAGCCTCGGCTCCGGGCCGATCGGCGTGCTGCTGATGCTGCGCCGGATGAGCCTGATGGGCGACGCCATGGCGCACGCCGTGCTGCCCGGGGCCGCGATCGGCTTCCTGATCGCCGGCGGCCTGTCGCTGCCCATGATGGGGCTCGGCGGGCTGGTGGCGGGCCTCAGCGTCGCGCTGCTGTCGGGTCTCGTCAGCCGGACGACCGCGCTCAGCGAGGACGCGAGCTTCGCGAGCTTCTACCTGGCGTCGCTCGCGCTCGGCGTGCTGATCGTCTCGCTGCGGGGCTCGAACGTCGACCTGCTGCACGTCCTGTTCGGCACGATCCTCGCGATCGACGCGGAGTCGCTCTGCCTGGTCGGCGGCATCGCCTCGCTCACCCTGCTGACGCTCGCGGCCGTCTACCGGCCGCTGGTGGCGGAATGCTTCGATCCCGGTTTCCTGCGCGCCGTGGGCGGCCGCGGGCCGGTCTACCACCTGCTCTTCATGTTCCTGGTGGTGATCAATCTCGTCGCCGGCTTCCAGGCGCTCGGCACCCTGATGGCGGTCGGCATGATGACGCTTCCGGCCGTGGTGGCGAGGCTCTGGGCGCAGACCCTCCCGGCGATGTTCGCGGTGGCGGTCGGCGTAGGCGCGGTCTCGGGCCTCGTCGGGCTGATCGTCTCGTTCCATCTCGGGGTCGCCTCCGGCCCGACCATCATCCTGACCGCGAGCGTGATCTACGCCGCCTCGTTGCTCGCCGGGCCCTCGAGCGCGCTGCGCCGGCTCGTCCGGCGGCCCCATCTCTCAGCCTGAGAGGACGCTTTCCATGAACGCAGTCTCGAGGCTGTCCGCAGCCCTCCTGGCGGTCGCGGCGCTGTGCGCCCCGGCCGCCGCCTCCGCCGAGCCGCTGAAGGCGGTGGTGAGCTTCACGGTGCTGGCCGACGTCGTGAAGAACGTCGGCGGCGAGCATGTCGAGGTCCGGAGCCTGGTGCCGCCGAACGGCGATCCGCACGAGTTCGAGCCGGCCCCCGATCATGCCCGCGCGCTCAAGGACGCCGACGTCGCCTTCGTGGCCGGCGACGGGCTCGAGGGCTGGTTCGAGCGGCTCGCGAAGGCCGCCGGCTACAAGGGCCGGCCGGTCGCGGTTTCGGCCGGGGTCAAGACCGCGACCATGCAGGAGCACGGCGAGACCGTCACCGACCCGCATGTCTGGAACAGCCCGTCCAACGTGCTGGTGTGGGTCGCCAATATCGAGAAGGCGCTGGCCGCGGCCGATCCTAAGAACGCCGCCGCCTTCAAGGCCAACGCCGCGCGCTATTCGGAGGAGCTGAAGGCGCTGAACGCCTATGGGCATTCGCGCTTCGACGCCGTGCCGCCGGAAAAGCGCAAGGTGCTGACCAGCCACGAGGCGTTCGGGTATCTCGGGCGTGAATACGGCGTGACCTTCCTGTCGCCGCAGGGGATCTCGACCGAAGCCGAGCCGTCGGCCGGCGGCGTCGCGGCCCTGATCCGGCAGATCAGGGCGGAGGGCGTGAAGGTCTACTTCCTGGAGAACTCCAACGATCCGCGGCTGATGCGCCAGATCGCCGAGGCGACCGGCGCGCGGCCGGGCGGCGAGCTGTACCCCGAGGCGCTGTCTGGCCCGGACGGGCCGGCGTCGACCTATCTGGCGCTGATGCGCCACAACATCGATCAGATCGCCGACGCGGTGGCGGCGCAGAGCGCGGCCCAGGCCCGCTAACCGCCTGTCAACGCGGCTGCCCCA
>NZ_JBJKEX010000384.1:0-2820 GCF_045505405.1 Hansschlegelia beijingensis
GGCCGCGCAGAAGGTCTACGCCCGCATGGACTCGGTGGGACAGCAGCGGATGGCCGCCCTGCATGGCGGGCGGCGCGACAGGCTCGAGGTCCCAGGAAGCGTCTGCGGGTGGCGCTGTTCTCCACCGGCGACGAGCTCGTCGCGCCGGGAGAGCCGCTGCCGCCGGGCGGCGTGTACGATTCGAACCGCGTCATGCTGGGCGCGCTGTTGAGGCGGCTTGGCGCGGAGGTCAGCGACCTCGGCGTCCTGCGCGACGATCCGCGCGCGCTGGCGGAGCGCATCGCGGGCGCGGCGGGCGACCACGACCTGATCCTGACTTCCGGCGGCGTCTCGACCGGCGAGGAGGATCACGTGAAGGCGGCGGTCGAGGCGGTCGGCCAGCTGGTGTTCTGGCGGCTCGGCATCAAGCCCGGCCGCCCGCTCGCCATGGGCGCGGTCGGCGGGGCCGCGTTCGTCGGGCTGCCGGGCAATCCGGTGGCGGTCTACGTCACGCTGCTGTTCGTGGTTCGCCCGCTGATGGCGCGGCTCGGCGGCGCGCTGCACGAGCCGCTCGCGCCGAGGATGGTGCGCGCCGCGTTCCAGTATCGAAAGAAGTCAGGCCGGCGCGAATTCGTCCGCGTCAGCCTCGCGCGAGGGCCGGACGGCGTCACCGAAGCGCACAAGTTCCCGCGCGACGGCGCCGGCGTGCTGACCTCGCTCACCGAAAGCGACGGCCTTGCGGAGCTTGCCGACGACGTCACGCGCGTGGCCGAAGGCGACATGATCGCCTTCCACCCTCACGGTCTGCTGTGGTGAGGCTCGCCATAGCCGGGGGTTTCCCGCGCGGCGTAACGCGCAGCGTCGATCAGGGGCGCTAGCCGTTCCGCCGGAACCGAAGCGCGCGCCGCAAGGAAATAGACTTCCCAGCCGAGCGGTTTGAAGTCGAGGCCGAAGGCTTCGGCGGCCGCGCGCGTGCCCATGCCTGAATCCGCCGCGTTGGAGGCGATGAGCGCCGCGACCGCCTGATGGGTGAACTCCTCGGAGTGGAAGCCCACGATGTCCTCCGTAGCGATCCCGCACTCCGCGCAAAGCCGCTCGAACCAGATGCGCGTCCCGGCCCCCCTCTGCCGGTTCACGAACCGCGCCTGCCGCGCGACGAGGTCGGGGATGCCCTGGAGCCCGAGGGGATTTCCACGCGCGAACATCAGCCCCTGTTCTCGGCGGAACAGGGGCCGGACCGTGAGCTCCGGATCCCGGAAGAGACCGTCGAGCGGGGGCGGCGCCTCGCCTTCGGAGCCGTAGTGAAAGCCCGCGGCGTCGGCGCCGCCAGCGGCGAGCTTCGCCAGCGCATCCATGCTGCCGGCGATCGAAAACTCGACGTCCGCCACGCGCTCGATGACGGAGAGAAGCAGCGGATCGTGGCTGCCGCAGACGCGCAGTCGCCTCTCGGCGGAACCGAAGAGCCCGGCGAGGCTCGTGTTAAGGGCCGCCTCCTCCGCGGCCCGCATGGGCTCGATCCGCTCGAAAGCGGCGGCGAGAGCCTGCCGCAACTCCGCGCCGAACGGGGTCAGCACGCTGCCATGACCTTTGGTCTTCACCACCAGCGCGCGGCCGAGCGACGTCTCCAGCCGGGCGAGCTGGCCCCAGGCCGAACGGTAGGAGACGCCCAGCCGCTTCGCCGCGCCCTGAAGCGAGCCTGTTCGATCCAGTTTGTCCAGCAGCGAGAGCGTGGCCGCGAGCGGGACCGTCTCGCCCCCGGCGCGGAGATCGCCGTCGAGACGCAGGCGGACGCTCATATGCACCCCCTTTCCTATTGATCAGCCCGAACAGTCTATATCATTGGACGAGGAGCTCGGCGTCCATGCTCGATACGTTCAACGAGACGATCTTCCGGCTGGCGACGCTCGACCGCGACGTGGTCGCGATCGCGGCCCTGTCGCTCCGCGTCAGCCTGGCGGCGGTCGGCCTCGGGCTTCTGATCGGCGTGCCGCTTGGCGCGCTGGTCGCGGTGACGCGGTTTCCGGGCCGGGGGGCGGTGGTCGCCCTGCTCAACGCCTTCATGGGCCTGCCGCCGGTGGTGGTCGGCCTCTTCATCTATCTTCTTCTGTCGCGCTCCGGGCCGCTCGGCGCTGCCGGCCTTCTGTTCACGCCGTCCGCGATGATCGTGGCGCAGACCGCGCTCGCCACCCCGCTGATCGCCGCCCTGACGCGGCAGATCGTGGCGGACGCCGAGGCTAATCTCGGCCCACAGCTACGGTCGCTCGGCCTCTCCGCCGTCCGGCGCTCGGCCGTGGTGATCTACGACGTGCGCTTCTCGCTGGTGACGGTCGCGCTCGCGGCCTTCGGACGCCTGGTCTCGGAGATCGGCGCCGTTCTGGTCGTGGGCGGCAACATCGACGGCTATACCCGGACCATGACGACGGCGATTTCCCTCGAGACGCAGAAGGGCGATCTCAGCCTCGCTCTCGCGCTCGGCCTCGTCCTGATCGGGCTGGTGGTCGCGATCAACGCCGCCGCGCTCGGGCTCCGCGGCTACGCCGCGCGGGCCTACGGAAGCGCGTGATGGCGGCGATCACGCTCGACAAGGTCGAGGTCGCGTTCAACGGCAAGACCGTGCTCGACCGCCTGACTATTGAACTGGCGCCCACCGGCGTCACCGCGCTGATCGGCCCGAACGGCGCCGGCAAGAGCGTGACGCTGCGCGTGATCGACGGCCTCGTCGCGCCCACCTCCGGCTCGGTGCGGATCTCCGGCCAGCTCCCCCCGCGGCGCGCCTTCGTGTTCCAGCGTCCAGTCCTGGTGCGAGCCAGCGCCGCCGCCAATGTCGAGCTGGCGCTGACG
>NZ_JBJKEX010000385.1:0-2817 GCF_045505405.1 Hansschlegelia beijingensis
GCAACCTCGCCCGCGAAGCGCGCGAGCCCCGGATCGACGTCGGCGAACAGCGGCGCCCGGTCCTTGAGCTCCGTCACGATCCGCACCGCGACCTTGGGGCCGACGCCCGGCGCGCGGGAGACCGCCGCCTTGTCCTGCAGCGCGATCGCGGTGGCGAGATCGGAGGCTTCGAGCGTCGACAGCACCGCCAGCGCGACCTTCGTGCCGACGCCCTGCACGGTGTTGAGCAGCCGGAACCATTCGCGCTCCAGATCGGCCATGAAGCCGAACAGCTGGATGCGATCCTCGCGCACATGGGTCTCGATCGACAGCCGGGCGACCTCGCCCGCCTTGGGCAGCCGGCCCAGTGTGCGGCTCGAGCAGTGCACCACATAGCCGACGCCGCCGACGTCGAGGATCACCCAGTCCGGGCCGACCGAATCGACCTTGCCGGTGAGCTTGCCGATCATGCCGAGAGCCTCGCGGCGACGATGCGGGCGGCCGCGCCGCGGTGCTGGGCATGACAGATCGCGATGGCGAGCGCGTCGGCGGCGTCCGCCCCGCTGACGACCGCCTTGGGCAGCAGGATGGAGATCATCGCCTGGATCTGGCGCTTGTCGGCGTGGCCGGCCCCCACCACGGTCTTCTTGATCAGGTTCGGCGAATATTCGGCGACCGGCACGCCGCACAGCGCCGGGACCAGCATGGCGACGCCGCGCGCCTGGCCGAGCTTGAGGGTCGCGGCGGGGTTGGCGTTGACGAAGGTCTCCTCGACCGCAGCCTCGTGGGGCGCGTGGGCGGCGATCACCGCCGACAGCCCCTCATGCAGCAGCGCGAGCCGGCGGGCGAGGTCGATCGCGTCGTCCGGCTTGACCACGCCCGCGGCCACGAAGGACAGGCGCGAGCCCTCGACGCCGATCACCCCCCAGCCGGTGCGGCGGAGTCCGGGGTCGATGCCGAGGATGCGAATCGGGGCGAGGCTCATGGGGCGAGCATAGCCGCGCAGAGGTTGACGGAACACAAGCGGAACGGAGCCGCCCTCACCCGTAGCGGCGGGCGGCCTCGATGGTCAGCCCGGCGCCCACAGCGCCGAAGGTGTCGCCCTCGATCGCGCGCGCGGCCGGAACCGCGCCGAGGATCGCCTGACGAACATGCGGAATGCGGGTCGAGCCGCCGGTCAGGAACACCGCGTCGATGCGGACGGCCGCGATCCCGGCGGCGATCAGGCAGCGCGCGATGCGCTCCCGGATCTTCTCGGCGAGCGCATGAGTGTGCCGCTCGAAGGCGTCGCGGCGGATGCCCGCCTCGAGGCCGCTCTCCACCCAGCCCAGCGGCAGGGTGGCCTCATCCTGCTCCGAGAGCCGGATCTTGGCGCTCTCGACCTCGGCCGCGAGCCCGTGGCCGCGCTCGTCGTCGATGACCCGGATCAGCCTGTCGAGCAGTTCGGGCCGCGCCGCCTCGCGTCGCACCTCCCTGATCTGCCGGACGGCGCGTCCGTCGTAGAGCTTGTTGATGCTCGACCAGGTGGCGAGCTCGTGGAAATAGGTCGAGGGCACCTCGAGCTCGGCGCGCTTCATCGGCGAGCCGTAGCCGAGCAGCGGCATCACCGCCCCGAGGCTCAGTCGCCGGTCGAAATCGACGCCGCCGACCCGCACGCCCTCATTGGCCAGGATGTCGGCGGCGCGGTCCTCGCGGGCGTGGCGGTCCGGCCCGAGGCGGATCACCGAGAAGTCCGAGGTGCCGCCGCCGATGTCGGCGATCAGCGCAAGCTCTTCGCCCGCCACGCCGCGCTCATAGTCGAGCGCGGCCGCGACCGGCTCGTACTGGAACGACACCTCCCGGAAGCCGAGCGACAGCGCGATCTCGCGCAGCGTCTCCTCGGCCCGCGCGTCGCCCTCCTGGTCGCCGTCGACGAAATGCACCGGGCGGCCGTGGACCACGGCGTCGAGCGGGCGGCCCGCCGCCGCCTCGGCGCGGCGCTTCACGATGGCCAGGTAGCGGGCGATGACCTCGCGGAACTTGACGCGTTCGCGGCCGACCTGCGTCGCCTCGTCGATCAGCCCCGTGCCGAGCACGGATTTGAGGCTGCGCATCAGCCGGCCGGGCTCGCCGTCCAGATAGGCGCTCATCGCCGCGCGCCCGACCTTCGCCTCCGTGGTGGGGGCGAAGAAGATCGCGCTCGGTATGGTGGTCTCCTCGCCCTCCAGCCGGACGAGCGCGGGCCGGCCCGCCTCGTGGAGGCCGAGCGTGGTGTTGGAAGTGCCGAAGTCGAGTCCGCAGGCTGTCATGGCGCCCGTGTCGCGCAGGATTCCCCCGATTGCGATTGGACGAAGCGCCGCGCCGCGGCGCCGCCGGCTAAAGGACGGGTCGTCGGCGTGCGCGAGCCGGTGCTAGATGGACGCCCCTCCGCCGGCCTCCCCATGACGCTCGCCCTCGCCATCGCCATCGCGCTGCTTTCCGGCGTCGTCCGCGGCTTCTCGGGCTTCGGCAGCGCGCTGATCTTCGTGCCGCTGATCTCGGCGCTCTACGACCCGGCGCGGGCGACGCCGACGTTCTGCCTGATCGACGCTGCCCTGATGGCTCCGATGGCGCTGCGCGCCTTCGGGCGCTGCCACTGGGCGGAGGTCGCCCCGATGGCGCTGGCCACGGCGGCCTTCACGCCGCTCGGCGTCTATGCGCTGGTGGCGGTCGATCCCGTGACGTTGCGCTGGGCGATCGCTTTGCCGGTATGGTTCGGCGGGGTGCATCCGAAGTATCGGACGCCGTTCCGCTCGATCGTGTTCTTCGTGCCGATCGCGATCCTGTTCGCGGTGTCGACCCCGCTCGACCAGACGATCA
>NZ_JBJKEX010000386.1:0-2805 GCF_045505405.1 Hansschlegelia beijingensis
CGGAAGGCCCCGGAGCGGGCCAAGCGGGAGCGGCCGGATCCGCAGGGCGGCTCCGCGACCTGATCGGGGCGCGCCGCGTTGTGCGCCAGCCGCGCATAAGCTAGACCGCGATACCCGCGGCTGCCCCCCGGCTGCAGGAAACTGGCCGCGTCTGACTGGTCGTCGCGCCGCCCCCGAGGAGGCTCCATGGACCGCATCCGCATTGTCGGCGGCGCGCCGCTGTTCGGCCGCATCCCGATCTCCGGCGCCAAGAACGCGGCCTTGCCGCTGATGATCGCGAGCCTGCTGACGCCCGAGACGCTGACGCTCGAGAACGTCCCGCGGCTCGCCGACGTCGCTCTGCTCAAGCGCATCCTCGGCAATCACGGCGCCGAGGTCACGGTCGAGGGCAAGCGGCCGGCGCAGGATGAATTCACCGGCGACACGGTGCGCCTCACCGCGCGCGAGATCGTCGACACCACCGCCCCCTATGATCTCGTCTCCCGGATGCGGGCGAGCTTCTGGGTGCTCGGCCCGCTGCTGGCCCGAATGGGCGAGGCGAAGGTCTCGCTGCCCGGCGGCTGCGCGATCGGCACGCGGCCGGTCGACTTCTTCCTGTCGGGCCTCCGGGCGCTCGGCGCCGAGATCGAGATCGACCGCGGCTATGTGCTGGCCAAGGCCCCGAAGGGACTCGTCGGCGGCCGCGTCGACTTCCCGAAAGTCTCGGTCGGCGCGACCCATGTCGTGCTGATGGCCGCGGCGCTGGCGCGCGGCGAGACCGTGATCGAGAACGCGGCGCGCGAGCCCGAGATCGTGGATCTGGCCGACTGCCTGATCAAGATGGGCGCGAAGATCGAAGGCGCCGGCGGTTCCGTGATCCGCATCGAGGGCGTCGGCTCGCTCGGCGCCGCCCGTCACCGGGTGCTGCCTGACCGGATCGAGACCGGCACCTACGCGATCGCGGTCGCGATGGCCGGCGGCGACGTCGTGCTCGAGGGCGCGCGGCACGATCTTCTGGAGTCCGCCTTCGACGTTCTGGTCGAGGCCGGCGCCCAGATCTCGACCACCAATGAAGGCGTCCGGGTCGCCCGCAACGGCCATGGCGTCGCTCCGGTGCGGGTCACCACCGCGCCGTTCCCGGGCTTCCCGACCGACCTGCAGGCGCAGCTGATGGCGCTCACGGCTCAGGCCAAGGGCTCCTCGTCGATCACCGAGACGATCTTCGAGAACCGCTTCATGCACGTGCAGGAGCTCGTCCGCCTCGGCGCCAAAATCCATCTCGACGGCGACACCGCCGTCATCGAGGGCGTCGAGAAGCTGACCGGCGCGCCCGTGATGGCCACCGACCTCAGGGCGTCGGTGTCGCTGGTGATCGCTGGACTTGCGGCCGAAGGTGAGACGATCGTCAACCGCGTCTACCACCTCGACCGCGGCTTCGAGCGGCTCGAGGCCAAGCTCTCACGCTGCGGCGCGACCATCGAGCGGTTATCGAGCTAACCGCAACGGCGCGTCGCCGGAGCGCGATCCGGCGACGCGCCTGCGTCGTCTCAGCCGACCGTCACGCGTAGCTCGCCGACGCCCTCGACCTGGCCGTGCAGCCGGTCGCCGCGCGCGACCGGGCCGACGCCCGCAGGCGTCCCGGTGAAGATCAGGTCGCCGGGCGCCAGCTCGAACAGCCGCGACAGATAGGCGATCATCTCCGGGACGGTCCAGATCAGCTGGTCGAGGTCACCGGTCTGGCGGCGCTCGTCATTGACGTCGAGCGTCACGGCGCCCTTCGCCGGATGGCCGATCTCGGACGCGCGGGCGAGCGGCCCGCAGGGCGCGGCGTGGTCAAAGGCCTTGCCGACCTCCCAGGGCCGCGCGAGCTTCTTCGCCTCCGCCTGCAGATCGCGCCGCGTGAAGTCGATCCCGACGCCGTAGCCGAAGACGAGGTTCAGCGCTTCCGCTTCGGGGACGTCCCGCCCGCCTTTCTCCAGCGCCACGACCATCTCGATCTCGTGGTGCACGTCCGACGTCTCGGTCGGGTAGGGAAAGGTCCCTCCGTCCGGCAGCAGCGCGTCCGGGGTCTTCATGAAGAAGAACGGCGGCTCCCGGTCCGGGTCGTGGCCCATCTCGACGGCGTGAGCGGCGTAGTTCCGCCCGACGCAATAGACTCGCCGGGCGGGGAACAGCGAAGAGGTTCCCAGCACCGCGACGGCGGGCTGCTGAGGCGGGGGAAACACGTAAGACGGCATGGTTGGGCTCCCGATTCCGCTCGCACCATGCGGCGGCTGCGGCGCGTCGCAAAGCCATGATCTTCGCGCCCCCACTGGACCGGGATCGGGGGCGCGCCCTAGAACAGGCGCTCCCGCGGCCAGACACGACGGTCTCATGGACATTTCAGGCTCCCACCGCCTCCCGGCGCCGCGCGCCACAGTCTGGGCGGCGCTCAACGATCCGGCGATCCTGAGGGACTGCCTGCCGGGCTGCGAGCGGCTGGAGAGGAGCTCCGAGGACGTCTTCGAGGGCGCGGCGTCGGCGAAGATCGGGCCGATCAAGGGGGATTTCGCCGGCTCGGTCACCCGCTCCGACGTGACCGCTCCGGAGCGTTTCACGCTTCAGGGCGAGGGCGACGGCGGCGCGGCGGGCTCGGCCAAGGGACGGGCCGAGGTGACGCTGAAGGAAGAGGCCGGCGAGACCGTCGTGAGCTACGCCGCGCAGGCCGATCTCACCGGCAAGATTTCGCAGCTCGGCGCACGGCTGGTGACGGGCTTTGCGCGCAAGACCGCCGAGACCTTCTTCGAGCGGCTGGCGGAGCGGCTCGCGCAGGCGCCCGTGGCCGCG
>NZ_JBJKEX010000387.1:0-2805 GCF_045505405.1 Hansschlegelia beijingensis
AGCCGGAACGCGCCGCCCAGGGCGACGCGGCCCCGGCCCCTGAGCGGCAGGCCGCGATCTTCACCGGCGGCGCCGCGCGGGAGGCCGGCGTGTTCCGCCGCGAGGCGCTGAAGGTCGGCCAGGTCGTCGACGGCCCGGCGCTGATCGTCGAGCCGAACCAGACCGTGGTGGTCGAAGACGGTTGGCGCGCCGAACTCACCGCGCGCGACCATCTGGTCCTCACCCGCGCCCGGCCCCGCGCGGCGACGCGGGCGGTCGGCACGTCGGCCGACCCCGTCATGCTCGAGATCTTCAACAACCTGTTCATGTCGATCGCCGAGCAGATGGGACTCGTGCTGCAGAACACCGCGAGCTCCGTGAACATCAAGGAGCGGCTCGACTTCTCCTGCGCGGTGTTCGCACCCGATGGCGCGCTGGTCGCCAACGCGCCGCACATGCCGGTGCATCTCGGCTCGATGGACCGCTCGGTCGAGGCGGTGCTGCGCCGGGCGGGCGATCGACTGAAGCCCGGCGTGACCTTCGCGCTCAACGCCCCCTACGACGGCGGCACCCATCTGCCGGACGTCACGGTCGTGACCCCGGTGTTCGACGACGCCGGCGAGCGACTGCTGTTCCTGGTGGCGAGCCGCGGCCACCACGCCGACATCGGCGGCGTGGCGCCCGGATCGATGTCGCCTCGCGCCACCACGATCGACCAGGAGGGGGTGACGATCGACGTCGTCGCGCTGGTGGAGGACGGCCGCTTTCAGGAGGAGCGCATCCGCGGGATTTTGGCCGACGCGCGCTATCCGGCGCGCAATCCCGACCAGAACGTCGCCGACCTCAAGGCGCAGATCGCCGCCAACGCCAAGGGGGTCGCCGAGCTCAACAGGATGATCGCCACCTTCGGGCTCGACGTGGTCGGCGCCTATATGGGCCATGTGCAGGACAACGCCGCCGAGAGCGTCGCGCGGGTAATCGAGCGGCTGGAGGACGCCGAGTTCGCCTGCGAGACGGATCAGGGGGCGACCATCCCGGTGAGGATCTCGGTCGATCGCCAGGCCCGCACCGCCACCGTCGACTTCACCGGCACGAGCCCGCAGCAGCCGGACAATTTCAACGCCCCCGAGCCGGTCACCCGCGCGGCCGTGCTCTACGCCTTCCGCGTGATGGTCGACGACGACATCCCGATGAACGCCGGCTGCCTCAGGCCCGTTCGGATCATTGTCCCCGAAGGGTCGATGCTGAGCCCGAAGCCGCCCGCGGCGGTGGTCGCCGGCAATGTCGAGACCAGCCAGATGGTGGTGGACTGCCTGTTCGGCGCCATGAAGGTCATGGCGGCGGCGCAGGGCACGATGAACAATCTGACCTTCGGCGACGAACGGCGGCAGTATTACGAGACCATCTGCTCCGGCGCTCCGGCGGGACCCGGGTTCGACGGCGCGGACGCGGTCCACACGCACATGACGAATTCGCGGCTGACCGATCCGGAGATCCTGGAGCAGCGCTATCCGGTCGTGCTCGAGGAGTTCTCGATCCGCCGCGGGTCGGGCGGGCGCGGGAAATGGTCGGCGGGCGACGGCGTTCGCCGCGTGATCCGCTTCCTCGAGCCGATGGACTGCGCGATCCTCTCGGGCCGCCGGATCACCCGGGCCTTCGGCGTCGCGGGAGGGCAGGAGGGCCAGCCGGGGCGGAATTTCGTCCGCCGGGCCGGCGGAGCACTGGAACAACTCGCCGGATGCGACCAAATCAGCGTCGACCCTGGCGACGCGATCGTCATAGAAACGCCCACGGGCGGCGGCTGGGGCCGCAGCGAGGAGTCCTGAGCCTCATGAGCGCACGTCGACCCACCCCCGGGGAGGGCGAACGGTCGAAGCCGGTGACGGTCTCGGCGATCCGCAACGCCAAGGGCGGGGAGCCGCTCGTCTGCCTGACCGCCTACACGACGCCCGTCGCGCAGGCGCTCGACGCGTCCTGCGACCTTCTCCTGGTGGGGGACTCGCTGGGCATGGTGGTCTACGGGCTCGACAGCACGATCCCGGTCACGCTGGACATGATGATCGCCCATGGGGCGGCGGTCGTGCGCGGCGCGAAACACGCGCTGGTCGTCGTGGACCTGCCGTTCGGCGCCTATCAGGAAAGTCCCGCCCAGGCGTTCCGCAGCGCGGCGCGCATCCTGGCCGAGACCGGCTGCGGCGCGGTCAAGCTCGAGGGCGGGGCCGTGATGGCCGAGACCATCAACTTCCTCACGCAGCGCGGCGTCCCGGTTCTGGCGCATGTCGGGCTGCAGCCCCAGTCGGTGAACGCGCTCGGCGGCTATGCGGCACGCGGCAAGCAGGCCGCGGAGGCCGAGGCGATCGTGGCGGACGCGCGCGCGGTGACGGACGCCGGCGCCTTCGCGGTGGTGATCGAGGGCGTGGTGGCGCCGCTCGCCGCCCGCATCACGTCAACGATCCGGGTGCCGACGATCGGCATCGGGGCTTCGGCGGAGTGCGACGGGCAGATCCTCGTGACCGACGACATGATGGGCGTGACCTTCGGCCATGTGCCGAAGTTCGTCCGCCGCTACGCGGATGTGGGCGCTGCCATGAAGGCCGCCGCGGAGGCTTATGCGGCGGACGTGCGGGCCCGCCGCTTCCCCGGCGAGGAGCACCTCTACGGCGCGCCCAAGCCGCAGGTGGCGGCCGGCTGAGGCTTCAGCGGGCGCGCTCGCGCCGCCCGAGCGCCGTGTCCTTCCTCGCATCACCACAAGACGCTGCAGCCGCCCGGATGCGACTCCTCGCGGAGGCGGCGCGAGAGGCCTGCAGCCGGGGAGCGGCCCCGGTG
>NZ_JBJKEX010000388.1:0-2790 GCF_045505405.1 Hansschlegelia beijingensis
CGATCTTGGACGGGAGCCGCGTTGGGCATCGTGGCCGTCGGAGGGGGCGCGGAGAACGTCCGCGCGCCACGGCTGCCGAAGCTCGAGCTGCGGCCGGCCCGCGCGTCTGCGTCGACCGGCACGAACGAGACGCCGACGATGAGGCTTGCGAAAGCGATGGCGGCGAGGCGGCGAGGCATGCGAGCGGTCATATTCCTATCTGTCCCCAGGGCGAGATGCCCCTGCTTCGTTTGACATGGGGATGCGCGCTTGGAATTTCACCTCTTCGGGAGCCCGCCCGAAGAACGCCCCGGTCGCGCCCCAGTGCGGCCCAAATGCAACGGGTGCGACGAACCGCCTCGGTCGGACATTTGGCGCTCGGCTGAGCGGCGGGGATGACCTATCCCTTGGGCATGAGCATGGCTCGGCGGATTCGCCGTTCCCGATGGATTCTGACCTGCGGCGCCGTGGCGGGCTTCGTCACGACCGTAAGCGCGGAACCAGCGCCGACGCCGTTTCCGGCCATGCCGGCGGCGCCCGTCGCGCTCGCCGGGGATTTCAGCGCAGGCTTCCTGACGATCGCCGTCTCCCGGGAAACGCCCGCTTTCGCGACGCCCTCCTCCGGCTCCGGTCTTGACGCCGACGTCGTGGCGGCGGCCGTCCGGGCCGACAAGGAGCGGCTGTCCAGGCCGCAGACCGAGACCCTGACGTCGATCGCCGGCGGGCCGGTGGACCGCCGGGTCCAGGTCGCCTTCGCGGGTTTCGGCGCGGCTGACGCCAACGCGCTCGCTTACGGGGCGAACGACTTCGTCACCGCCTCGATGCGCACCGCCGTCGTGCCGACCGCCGGCGGAAGCGGGCCGACCATATTCCCGACGCGCCTCGCCTCCGTGACCTCAGGCTTCTGAGCCGGGCGCCAAGCGCATTATCCACAGCAGCAGATCTGACGCCGCCGCGGCCGCGCGCCCGGCGCTTGCGCGCGCTCATCTTCGGTGGCCGCCACACATAAAGACTTCTTTATGTCTTTATTGAACGCCGTCGGACGACGTGCTACGGACGTCCGGAACGGATCTCGGCGCGCCCGCGGGACGCGCCCGTCAACGCAAGGACCTCCCAATGAGCCAGCCCGACTACGTCGTGAAAGACATCTCCCTCGCCGATTGGGGCCGCAAGGAGCTCGCGATCGCCGAGACCGAGATGCCCGGCCTGATGTCGGTGCGTGAGGAATTCGGTCCGTCGCAGCCGCTCAAGGGCGCGCGCATCGCCGGCTCGCTGCACATGACGATCCAGACCGCGATGCTGATCGAGACGCTCAAGGCTCTCGGCGCCGACGTCCGCTGGGCCTCGTGCAACATCTATTCGACGCAGGACCACGCGGCCGCCGCGATCGCGGCCTCCGGCACCCCCGTCTTCGCCGTCAAGGGCGAGACGCTCGAGGAGTACTGGGAATACACCCACCGCATCTTCGAGTGGGCCGACGGCGGCACGCCGAACATGATCCTCGACGACGGCGGCGACGCGACCCTGCTGCTCCACCTCGGCAAGCGGGCCGAAGAGGGCGACACCAAGTTCCTCGAGGGCGCGACCAATGAGGAGGAGGAGATCCTCTTCGCGGCGATCAAGAAGCGCCTCAAGAGCCATCCGGGCTGGTACACGCGGAACGCCCTGGCGATCCGCGGCGTGACCGAAGAGACCACGACGGGCGTCCACCGCCTGTACGACCTCGCGCGCAAGGGCGAGCTGCTGTTCCCGGCGATCAACGTCAACGACAGCGTCACCAAGTCGAAGTTCGACAACCTCTACGGCTGCCGTGAGTCGCTCGTGGACGCGATCCGCCGCGGCACCGACGTCATGATGGCCGGCAAGGTCGCCATGGTCGCGGGCTTCGGCGACGTGGGCAAGGGCTCGGCCGCTTCGCTGCGCAACGCCGGCTGCCGCGTGATGGTCTCGGAAGCCGATCCGATCTGCGCGCTTCAGGCCGCGATGGAAGGCTACGAGGTCACGACCATGGAGGACGCGGTGACCCGCGCCGACATCTTCGTGACCGCGACCGGCAATGTCGACGTCATCACCGTCGACCACATGCGCGCCATGAAGGACCGGGCGATCGTCTGCAACATCGGCCACTTCGACAGCGAGATTCAGATCGGCGCGCTGAAGAACTTCAAGTGGGACAACATCAAGCCGCAGGTCGACGAGGTCGAGTTCCCCGACGGCAAGCGGATCATCGTGCTGTCCGAAGGCCGCCTGGTGAACCTCGGCAACGCCACCGGCCACCCGTCCTTCGTGATGTCGGCGTCGTTCACCAACCAGACGCTGGCGCAGATCGAGCTCTACGCCAACAACACGAACGGCCGCTACGCCAAGCAGGTCTACACCCTGCCCAAGACGCTCGACGAGAAGGTCGCCGCGCTTCACCTCGGCAAGATCGGCGTCAAGCTGACCAAGCTGTCCGAGAAGCAGGCGCATTACATCGGCGTTCCGAGCGAAGGGCCGTTCAAGCCCGAGCACTACCGGTACTGAGGCGCCACGGGCGGCGATTTTCGCCGCCCGTTCCCGTTCCGGACTCTTGGGGCGGGGCCTCGGCCTCGGCTAACTTCAAGGTGATTCGGGACGGGCGCCCTCGGGGGCGAGGCGCCTGAAGGCGGGAGCGGCGACGCTCTTCCGTCGTCGTCGGGGGCTTCGCCACATGTCCGAACGGTCGCGGCCACGCGCCGCTCTTCCGACGGCCGCAGCAGCAGCCGTCGGCGTTTTGATTCCGGGGCACGCGCAGGCCGCGGCGCTGGGCGCGCCCGAAACCGCCGCGCTCGC
>NZ_JBJKEX010000389.1:0-2775 GCF_045505405.1 Hansschlegelia beijingensis
GGAGCGCGGCGCGGCAGCCGCTCCAGCGCCGCGAGCGTCGCGAGATGCGCAGGTTCGGGCGGCAGCGCATGCAGCGCCGTGCGCAGCAGCGGCCAGAAGGGGGCGATCACCGCAGTCCCTCCGGAAAGACGTGCAGCCCGTCCGGCCCGAGCGGCAGAGGCTTCGCCCATATCACCGCGGAAAGCGGCAGCTCTCCGTAGAGGTGGGGGAACAGGGCGCCGCCGCGGGACGGCTCCCATTTGAGGTCCGTCCCGAGCGCCGCCGCGTCGACCGCGACCAGCAGCAGCTCCTGCTGGCCGGCGAAGTGCTTCGCCGCCGTCTCACGCGCCTGCTCGGCGGTCGAGAAGTGGATGTAACCGTCCGCATGGTCAACCGGCGCGCCCGCGAAGCGGCCGATGCGCTCGGCCTCGGCCCACAGGCTGGACGGCGCGATCTTGTAGATCACAGGAGGCATCGCTCGCTCCGGCTTCGCCCTGCGCGGCGCAGGGCGGAACACGTTCCGCCGCAGAACGTTGTGCGGCGACGCGGGAGCTTTAGGCCCCCTCGGATCGTCGGACAAGCCCGGCCTCCCCGGAAGGTGGACACCGGCCCAAAAAGGTACTAATTCCTATCCATCACGGTCTCGCCTTGCGGCGGCCAGGGGACCATCAGGAACATGCTAGGCCACGGCCAGATCTGGGCTGCGATCGACGCCCTCGCGGCGAAGAACGGGCTGTCGGCGTCCGGGCTCGCCCGTAAGTCGGGCCTCGATCCGACGACCTTCAACCGCTCCAAGCGCATCGCGCCGGACGGCAGGCCGCGCTGGCCTTCGACGGAGTCGATCGCCAAGGCGCTCGAGGCGACAACGACGAATCTCGACAGCTTCATGAGCCTGCTCGTGGAAGGCTCGCCGCGGCTGCGCCAGAACGTCCCGCTGATCGGGCTCGCCCAGGCGGGGCAGGGCGGCTTCTTCGACGACGCCGGATTCCCGACCGGCCAGGGCTGGGACGAGATCGCGTTCCCGGACGTGGACCGCGAGCACGTCTATGCGCTGGAGATCTCGGGCGACTCGATGGCGCCTGCGTTCCGCGAGGGCGACGTGGTGCTGGTGGCGCCCGGCGCGGCCGTGAGGCGGGGCGACCGGGTGATCGTCAAGACCACGGAAGGCGAGGTGATGGCGAAGGAGCTCGCGCGGCGCACCGCCAAGCAGGTCGAGCTTCGCTCGCTCAACCACGAATACCCTGATCGCTCCTTCGCGCCGAGCGAGATCGCCTGGATCGCCCGGATCGTCTGGGCGAGCCAGTAGGGCTTCAGAGGCCGCGCTTCACCCAGCCTTCGGTCATGGCGACGCCGCGATCGAGATCGGCGGGGAAATCGAGTTCGCTCCACTCGAGCCCTTCGATCGACCGCACCCCGACATTGCTGTGGTAGCGGGCGATGCCGTCGATCGCGGACAGATACCAGCGCTTGAGGCCTTCCTCCGAGCGCATCAGGCGCTCGATCTCGCTCACGAAGGCGCGGCAGCCTTCCTCGGTGAAGCGCAGGAACCCGATGGATTCGCCGGTGACGAGGTCGTTCGGCAGCGTCTTGCCGATCGCGAGCAGCCGGTCGCCCTCGGTGCGGACCTTCATGTCGTCGGTGTCGTACTCGGCCTTGCGATCGATCGTGACCGTGATCGGCGCGGTGGCCGGATCGGCGAGGACGCGGCGGGCGATCTCGGGCTCGATCAGCGTGTCGCCGTTCAGGATGAGGAACGGCCCCTTCATCTCGTGGCGGGCGATCCAGCAGCTCGCCAGATTGTCGGCCAGCTCGAAGAACGGGTTGTGGGTCGCCCGGACGGTCACGCCCGGCAGGCGGATGGCCTCGAGCGCGGCCTCGACCTTGCCGGCCTCGAACCCGGTCACGACCACGATGTCGGTGACGCCCGCCTCCGCGAGCGCGCGGACCTGCCACTCGACCAGCGGACGGCCCGCGAAGGGGATCAGGCACTTCGGCGTCTCGGCCGTAAGCGGCAACAGTCTCCGGCCCTGGCCTGCGCTCAGAATGATGGCTTTCACGTCGGCGCCTTCCTAAAGCCCGCCTCGGGGCGAGGCGCGTCCGATACCGCCATCGCGACGACGAGGCAAACCGCCGCCGCGGGCTCCGCTCAGCCTTCCTGCCGGGCCCTCTCGAACTGGCCGGCCTTGCGGAACCGCCAGAGATAGCTCGGCGCGACCGCGTCGAACGGGGTCGGGACGATGCCGAGGCCTTCCAGGGTGCGGCCGGCGGCGCGGGCCTCCTGGGACACGACGTTGTCGGTCTCCAGCATCGCCACCTGATCCGCCGTCAGCGGCGCGTTGGGGAGGATCTGGAGAACGCGTCCGGCCATGCGCGCCAGCCCGAAGGGCAGCGGCGCGAGCAGGCGGCGCCGGCAGGTGGTCTTCAGCACGTAGCGCAGGATGTCTCTGAAGCTCAGCGTCTCGGGGCCGCCAAGCTCGTAGGCCTGCGGGCCGCCCGGAACCGCGCCCGAGACGGCGCGCGCCACGACCTCGGCGACGTCGCCCACGAACACCGGCTGGAAGAGGGTGCGGCCGCCGCCGATCAGCGGCAGCGCCGGAGACATCCGGGCCATGGCGGCGAAGCGATTGAAGAACTGGTCCTCCGGGCCGAACACGACCGAGGGACGGAGAATCACGGCGTCCGGATAGACGGCCAGAACCGCCTCCTCGCCCGCCGCCTTGCTGCGCCCGTAGAGGCCGCGGCTGGCGCGGTCGGCGCCGATCGCCGACATCTGCACGAAGCGGGCGACGCCGGCCG
>NZ_JBJKEX010000038.1:0-17520 GCF_045505405.1 Hansschlegelia beijingensis
ACGAAGACGCCGGCGCGCCGCGCGCGAGGTGGCGCAGCCCCAGCAGCGCGGCGGCGTCGACGTCGACCCCCGGAACCGGAACGCCCTCCACCGCGGCTCCTAGAGCGGCCGCACCTGGTCGAGCAGCGGCGAGACCAAGTCGCGCGCCGTCCGACCGTCCGCAGCGGCCCGCCAGGTCAGCACCAGGCGGTGGGCGAGAGTGTCTTCCGCCAGTCCGGCGACGTCGTCCGGCGTGACGTGGTCCCGGCCGTCGAGATAGGCGCGGGCCTTGGACGCCGCTGCGAGCGAGAGCGTGCCCCGCGGCGACACCGGGTATTCGATCGCTCGCCTGACCTCCGGGACGGTGTCGGGCTCGCGCGTCGCGGCCACGATGCGGACGATATAGTCCTTGATCGCCGGCGCGAGGTGGATGTTGGCGACGTCGCGCCGCGCGCGTCGGACCTCGTCGGCCGTCAGGCGGACGCCGAGCGGCTGCTCATGCCCTGTCGCCTCGCGCTCCACCAGGTCGAGGATCAGACGTTCCGACGCCGCGTCCGGCAGGTCGACGACGACGTGCAGCAGGAAGCGGTCGAGCTGCGCTTCCGGCAGCGGGAACGTTCCTTCGTGCTCGATCGGGTTCTGGGTGGCCACCACCATGAACGGGTCCGGCAGCGAGTAGGTGTTCGAGCCCGCGGTCACCTGCCGTTCGGCCATCGCCTCGAGCAACGCGGACTGCACCTTCGGAGGCGCCCGGTTGATCTCGTCCACCAGCACCAGCGAATGGAAGATGGGTCCCTGCAGGAACTCGAAACGCCCCTGGTCGGGGCGCCAGACGGTGGTTCCCGTCAGGTCCGCCGGCATCAGGTCGGGCGTGCACTGGATGCGGGCGAACGAGGCCTCGAGCCCGGAGGAGAGACGCTTCACGGCGCGGGTCTTGGCGAGCCCAGGGGCGCCTTCCACGAGGACATGCCCGCCGGTCAGGAGGCCGATCAGAAGCCGCTCGATTAACCCCGAGACGCCGATCAGGCCGTCTTCCAGTCCGCTCCGGAGCGCGCCGACCCGCTCCCGCAGCTCCGCGTCAGCCGAATCTCCGACGGCCGGGGCGGCTTTCTCCTGAATGTTCATGAGGGCCGGGGGCTTCGGCGCCGGATGCGTCGCCCGAGCGCCGCGTGATACTGGCCGATCCGCATGATTCTTCGACGCTCCTCACACAGCCTCTTAGGGCCTTATTAGGATCACGCCCGTTCCACGCAGCCGCGTCAATACGCTTCGCGATTAAAGCCCGCGACATGCAACTGAGGCGTGGCGACGCTGCAGGTCGACAGCCGACGCCCGGATGATATCTGATGCCTGTCGTGCGGCAGCAGCGACTTCCAGACGCGAGGATCTCATGGACATCGGGGTGATCGGTCTTGGCCGCATGGGCGGGAATATCGTCCGGCGCCTGATGGATGGCGGCCACCGCTGCGCTGTGTTCGACGTCAATCCGCAGGCCGTCGCCGACCTTGCGAAGGAGGGCGCCACGCCGGCGGCCTCGATCGAAGAACTCGTGGCGGCCTTGCCGGCGCCGCGGGCGGTCTGGGTGATGCTGCCCGAGGGCAAGATCACCGGGGACGCGATCGCGACGCTCGGCGAGACGCTCGCCCCGGGCGACGTCGTCATCGACGGCGGCAACTCCTTCTACAAGGACGACATCCGGCGGGCGGCCGAGCTGGCCGAAAAGCAGATCCTGTTCGTCGACGCGGGCACGTCCGGCGGCATCTGGGGGCGCGAACGCGGCTACTGCCTGATGATCGGGGGCGACGAGGAGGTCGTGCGACGGCTCGATCCGATCTTCGCGACGCTCGCGCCGGGCAGGGGGGAGATTCCGCCGACGCCGGGCCGCGAGGCGCGGGATCCGAGGGTCGAGCAGGGCTACATGCGCTGCGGGCCGGTCGGCGCAGGCCACTTCGTGAAGATGGTCCACAACGGCATCGAGTACGGCCTGATGCAGGCCTATGCGGAAGGCTTCGACGTCCTGCGGAGCAAGGGCTCCCCCGAGTTGCCCGAGGACCGGCGCTTTCAGATCGACGTCGCGGACGTCGCCGAGCTTTGGCGACGCGGCAGCGTGGTGTCTTCGTGGCTGCTCGATCTCACCGCGATCGCGCTGGCCGACGACCCGAAGCTCGAGGGTTTTGCGGGTCGCGTCGCGGATTCGGGGGAGGGGCGCTGGACGATCGAGGCGGCGATCGAGGAGGCCGTTCCGGTGGACGTGCTGGCGACGGCGCTGTTCGCGCGCTTCCGCTCGCGGGTCGACAACTCGTTCGCCGACCGCATCCTGTCCGCTATGCGCCGCCAGTTCGGAGGCCATGCGGAAGCCCCCGCCGGGGTCGGCGAGACGAAGAAGGTCAGGACGTGACGGAGTCACTCCGCCGGCTGAAGCTCTGAGGGCGCCGTCCTCTTCCGCCGCCTGAGACGGTCGAGCAGCAGGTAGATCGCGGGAGTCGTATAGAGCGTCAGGGCCTGTGACACGATCAGGCCGCCGACGATCGTGATCCCAAGAGGTCGCCGGAGTTCCGAGCCGGGACCTTCGCCGAACGCGAGCGGAAGGGCGCCGAGGAGCGCCGCGAAGGTCGTCATCAGGATCGGCCGGAAGCGCACGCGGGCGGCCTCCACGATCGAGTCATGCGGAGACAGGCCCATCGTGCGCTCGGCCGTCAGGGCGAAGTCGACCAGCATGATGCCGTTCTTCTTCACCAGCCCGATCAGCAGGATGATGCCGACCAGCGCGATCAGGGTGAGGTCGTAGCCGACGAACTGGAGGGCGAGCAGCGCCCCGAGGCCGGCCGGGGGCAGGGTGGAGAGGATCGTCAGCGGGTGGACGTAGCTCTCATAGAGCACGCCGAGCACCAGGTAGATCGCCACCAGCGCGGCCAGGATCGTGAGCGGCTGGCTCGACGCGGACGCCGCAAACTGGGCGGCGTCCCCGGCGAACTCGGCGTTCACCCCGTCGGGCAGCCGCATCTCGGCGACCGCGCGGGACACGGCCTCCATCGCGTCGCCCGCGGACGCGTCCGGCGCCACGTCGTAGGTGATGGTGATCGCGGGGTACTGGCCCTGATGGTTCACCGTGAGCGGCGCGACCCGGCGCGTCATGGTGGCGACGGTGGAGAGCGGGATCTGGACGCCTGAGCTTGTAGGCACGTGGATCTTGAGCACGTCCGACGAGTCGTCCGCCTGGTCCGGAGCAAGCTCTATGACGACCCGATACTGGTTCCGGCGGCCATAGATCACCGAGATCTGGCGCTGCGAGAAGGCCGTGTTCAGCGCCGCGTCGATCGCCTCGATCGAAACCCCCAGCCGGGACGCCGCGTCCCGGTCGATGTCGAGCCGCAGGTCGATGCCGTTCGCTTCGCGATCGGTCGCGACGTCGCGCAGGCCGGGGATTCGCCGGAGCCTCTCCACCACCCGCGGCGCGGTCTCCTGCAGCAGATCGAGGTCGTGGGACCACAGCGTGAACTGGTACTGCGAGCGGCCCTGCCGGCCGCCGGCGCGGATATCCTGCTGCAGGCTCAGGAACACCCGGAGGCCGGGGATCTCCGAGAGCGGCTTGCGCAGACGCTCGATCACGGCGTTCGCGCTTGGTCGTTCGCCCGCGGGCTTCAGCGCGATCTGGATTCGTCCCTGGTTGGAGACGCTGCGGCCCCCGCCGACCGAGGGCGCGACGGACTCGACCGCCGGATCTGCCGCGATGATGTCGGCCGCCTTCTTCTGGAGCTCCGACATGGCGGCGAAGGAGACGTCGGGGGCCGCCTCGGTGAACGCGTTCACGATCCCGGTGTCGTCCTGGGGCAGGAAACCCTTGGGCATCGCGACGTAGAGGTGAACGCTCCAGGCAACGGCGCCGAACATCAGCAACGCCATCAGCCAAGGCGCCTTCATCGCCACGCGGAGACTGCGCGCGTAGCCATCTGCGACGCGATCCACGAGCCCGCGTCGCCGCCCGGCCGGCTCGGGCCGCAGCAACTGGCCGCAGATCATCGGCGTCACGGTGAGTGACACGACCGTCGAGACGACGATGGCGAACACCAACGTCATCGAGAATTCGAAGAACAGCCGGCCCGCGATTCCGCCGAGGAACAGCAGCGGGATGAAGGCCGCGATGAGCGATATCGAGATCGCCAGGACGGTGAACGCTATCTCGCGCGCGCCCGCGAGCGCCGCCTCGAACGGCGACATGCCCTTCTCGAGATTGCGGTAGGCGTTCTCGATCATGACGATGGCGTCGTCGACGACGAAGCCGACCGCGACGGCGAGCGCCATCAGCGACAGGTTGTCGATCGAGAAGCCGAACACCCACATGCCCGCGAAGGAGCCCGCGAGCGCCAGCGGCACGGTCACGCCGGCGGCGAAGGTCGGGGCGAGACGCTTCAGGAACGCCAGCACCACCAGCATCACGAGAGCGATCGAGAGCAGCAGGGTCTTCTGCATGTCCTCGACGCTCGCGCGGATGGTGGTGGTCCGGTCCACCAGCACCGTCACGTCGATCGCGGCCGGTATCCAGCGCGACAGGTTCGGCAGCAGCGCCTTCACGCCGTCGACGGTCTTGAGGACGTTGGCGTCCGGCTGCTTGGTGACGTTGACCAGCACGGCCGGCTTGCCGTTGAACCAGCCGCCGGTGCGCTCGTTGCGCGTCCCGGCCGCGACGTCGGCGACGTCGCCGAGCCGCACGGTCGCGCCGTCCGAGGTCCGGACCACGATGTCGCGGTATCGCTCCGGGTCCTGGCCGAGCTCGCCATCCAGCGCGATCGTCATCTGGCGCTTGTCGTCCGAGAGGGCGCCGACCGGCGCGAGGACGTTGGCGTTGTCGATCGCCGAGCGGACATCGTCCAGCGAGAGCCCCATCGCGGCCAGCCGGTCAGGATCGAGCCGGACCCGCACGGCCGGCTGCTCGGCGCCCGCGACGCTCACCTCGCCGACGCCGGCCACCTGGGACAGGCGCTGCACCAGAACGCTGTCGGCCGCGTCGTAGATGCGGCTCGTCGGCAGCGCGTCGGAGGTCAGCGCCAGGACAAGAACCGGGGAGGCCGCCGGATTGATCTTCCGAAATGTCGGCAGGTTCGGCATGTCGGACGGCAGGTCGACCGAAGCCTCGTTGAGCGCCGCCTGCACGTCCCGGGCCGCATCGTCGATGTTGCGGTTGAGGTCGAAGATCACCGCGATCCGGGTCGAGCCGAGAGCCGACGTCGAGGTGAGCTCGCTCACGCCCGCGATGGCGCCAAGCGCCCGCTCGAGAGGCGCAGCCACGGTCGCCGCCATGACGCTCGCGTCGGCGCCGGGGCGGCTCGCCTGCACGAAGATCGCCGGGAACTCGACGTTGGGCACGCTCGCTACCGGCAACCGCGCATAGGCCGCGATGCCGATCAGCATGAGCCCGATCGCCAGGAGCGTGGTCCCTACAGGTCGGCGGATGAAGGGCGCGGAGAGCGACATCTAGCCGACCGTATCGGGGTGATCGGGCCGGGCCGCGCGGTTCATTCGGCCGGCTCCACGCGGGGTTCCGCCGGGCGCCCGACGATGGCGAGCCGGAGGCGCTCCATGGCCAGATAGACGACCGGGGTGGTGTAGAGGGTCAGCAACTGGCTCAGCAGCAGGCCGCCGATGATGGTGACGCCGAGCGGCGTCCGGAGCTCGGCCCCGGGCCCTGTCGCGAGCGCCAGCGGCAGCGCCCCCAGCAGGGCGGCGAGCGTCGTCATCATGATGGGGCGGAACCGCAGCGC
Source organism: Hansschlegelia beijingensis (assembly GCF_045505405.1). Lineage (GTDB taxonomy): Bacteria > Pseudomonadota > Alphaproteobacteria > Rhizobiales > Methylopilaceae > Methylopila > Methylopila beijingensis_A. Next base: position 5,739 of record NZ_JBJKEX010000038.1, read on the forward strand.
AGCCGCCTCGACGATCGACTCCTCCGGCGAGAGCCCGCGCTCACGCTCCGCGTCGAGAGCGAAGTCGATCATCATGATCGCGTTCTTCTTCACGATGCCCATGAGCAGGATCACGCCGATCAGCGCGACGATCGACAGCTCCAGCCCGAAGAGCTCGAGCGCGATCAGAGCTCCGACGCCCGCCGACGGCAGCGTGGACAGGATTGTGAGGGGATGGATGAAGCTCTCGTAGAGCACGCCGAGCACGATGTAGATCGCGACCACCGCCGCGAGCACGAGCCAAGGCTGGCCCGCGAGAGACTGCGCGAACTCGGCGGCGTCGCCCGAGAAGCTTCCGACTGCGGTCGGAGGCAGCGAGATGTCCGCCTCCGCCTGCTGGATGATCTCCACGGCGTCGCTCAGAGAAGCGTCTCCCGCAAGGTCGAAGGAGATCGTGACGGCCGGGAACTGCTCCTCATTGGTGACGACCAGGTTGACCGGCTCCACCACCACCTCCGCGATCGCCGAAAGCGGCACCGGCTGCCCGCCCGACGACGGTACATAGAGGCTCCTGAGCGCGCCGGGGTCCTTGGCCTGGCCGGGCGTCGCCTCGAGCACCACGCGGTACTGGTTCGCCTGCCCGTAGATCGTCGAGATCTGGCGCTGGCCATAGGCGTCGTAGAGCGCGTCGGCGATCGACTGCATCGTCACCCCGAGCCTTCCGGCAGAGGTGCGATCGACGGTCACGCGCGCCTGAAGGCCGCCGGGCCGCGCGTCCGAGCCGACATTGCGCAGCTTCGGGGAGGCCTGGAGCCGTTCGACGAGCAGCGCGGCGGAGCGGGCGAGCTCCGCGGCGTCCGGATCGGTGAGCGTGTACTGGTAGCGTGCGCGAGACGACCGGGTGGAGACCTGCAGATCCTGCACTGACTGGAAGACCACCGAAAGCCCGGGGATCGTGGCGGCCGCCCGTTCCAGGCGCGCGATCACCTCCGGCGCCGGGTCGTCCCGAACGGCGTGCGGCTTCAGCACGATCGAGAGCCTGCCGGCGTTGGGGGTCGCGGTCTGGTCGCTGACGCCAAGCACCGACACGACGTTCTGGACCGCCGGGTCCTTCCGGATGAGCGCCACCAGCGCCGCGTCCCGCCGCTGCAGCTCGGGGAAGGAGACGTCCTGCTCCGCCTCGAGGGTGGCGGTGATCAGGCCCGAATCCTCCTCGGGCAGGAAGCCCTTCGGCGCGACCACATAGAGCCACGCGGTCGCCGCGAGGGTCGCAAGCGTCAGCAGTAGCATCAGCGTCTGGTGGCGTAGCACCACCCGGAGCGACTTCCGGTAGCCCTCGATGAAGCGCGTGGTGGCGCGCTCGGCGGCCGCGCCCAGGGCCGACTTCGACGCCTTCGGCGCGCGCAGCAGCCGCCCGCACATCATCGGCGTCAGGGTGAGCGAGATCACCATGGAGACGATGACGGCGATCGTCAGCGTCGCCGCGAACTCCCGGAACACGCGCCCGATAAGGCCGCTCATGAAGAGCAGCGGGATGAACACCGCGACGAGGGACGCCGTCAGCGAGACGATCGTGAAGCCGATCTCGCGGGCGCCGTCATAAGCCGCCTTGAGCGGCGGAGACCCCTCTTCGATGTGGCGCGAAATGTTCTCGATCATGACGATCGCGTCGTCGACGATGAACCCCGCGCCGACCACCAGCGCCATCAGGGACAGGTTGTCGACGCTGTAGCCGAAGGCCCACATCACGGCGAAAGTCGCGATCAGCGACAGCGGCAGCGCGACGCCGGCGATCAGCGTCGCCCGGAACGTCCGCAGGAACAGCAGAACGACTAGCACCACCAGCCCGACGGAGAGCGCGAGCGTGAACTGCACCTCGTGCAGCGAGGCCTTGATGGCGTCCGTGCGATCGTCCACCACCGCGAGCCGCACGCCGGCCGGCATCGCGCGCTGGATCTCCGGCAGCTGCCGGAGAAGCGCGTCGACGGTGGCGACCGTGTTGGCGCCGGGCTGGCGCAGCACGTCGATGACGATCGCCGGCCGGCCTTGGAAGCTCGCTGCGACCTGATTGTCCTCGAGCCCGTCGACGACGTCCGCCACGTCGCGCAGCTTGACCGGAACGCCGTTGCTGATCGCGACCACGACGTCCGAATAGGCTTGCGCCGTGCTGATCTGGTCGTTGGCCGAGATCGTGAAGGACTGTCGCTGGCCGTCGATCGAGCCCTTCGGACCCGCAACGCTGGCGCCCGCGATCGCGGTCCGCAGCGTCTCGAGGCTCAGCCCGTAGGCGGCGAGCCGACGGACGTCGGCCTGCACGCGGACCGCAGGCTTCACGCCGCCGCCGACGCTAACGCGGCCCACCCCTGCGACCTCCGCAAGGCGCTGCGCGACCAGCGTGTCGGCGAGATCCGAAACGTCGCGGATCGGAATCGTGTCGGAGGTGAGGGCGACCGTCAGCACCGGCGTGTTCGCCGGGTTCACCTTCGAGAACACCGGCGGGTAGGGCAGGTTCTTCGGAAGCGTGGAGTTGGCGGCGTTGATCGCGGCCTGAACGTCCTGCGCGGCGCCGTCAACATCGCGGTCGAGGTCGAACCGGAGCGTGATCCGGCTGAGCCCGAAGGAACTCGTGGAGGTCATCGCGTCGAGCGACGGGATCTGCCCGAGCTGCCGCTCCAGTGGCGCCGTGACTAGCGAGGCCATCGTCTGCGGGTTTGCGCCCGGCAGCCGGGTGGTCACCTGGATCGTCGGGAAGTCGACCTGCGGCAGCGACGAGACAGGCAGCTGCAGGTAACCGAGCACGCCCGCGAGCAGCGCCGCGAAGGCGAGCAGGGTGGTCGCTACGGGGCGCGCGATGAAGGGAGCGGATATGTTCATCGCGCCGTCACTTCCCCGGCGCGGCGTCGCCCTCGGCGCGGCGGTCCGGCGCTCCGTCACGACGTGGGCCGGCGGGGCGTGAGTCGGAGGACCGTGCGTCATCAGGCTGGGCGCCGTCGGAACTTCCGACCTCGACCTTCTGGCCGTCCCTGAGACGTGTGAAGCCGGTCGTGATCACCTTGTCGCCGGCCTCCAGCCCGGAGGCGATCACGGCGAGATCGGCGTCCTGGCGGGTGACGCCGACCGGGCGTTGCGCGACCGTGCCGTCATCCTTCACCACATAGACGAAGGGTCCGTCGGGCCCCTGCTGAACGGCGGCTCCCGGAACGGTCACGACATCGCGGAGCGTGTCGACCGCGATCCTGACATTGGTGAACTGGCCCGGCCACAGCGATAGCTCGGCGTTCGGGAACGTGGCCTTGAGCTTCACGGTCCCGGTCGCCTGATCGACCTGATTGTCGATGACGTCCAGCGTCCCGCGATCCAGCGTGGTCTCGCCGTCGGCCGCCAGAGCTTCGACCGTGACCGGCCCGCGGGCCATCGCCTTGTTCACCGCTGCGATGTTCTGCTGGGGCAGCGTGAACAGAGCGGCGATCGGCTGAAGCTGCGTGATCGTCACGATGCCGGTCGCGTCGCCAACCGTGACGTAGTTGCCCTGATCGACGCCGCGCACGCCGGTTCGTCCGCTGATCGGGGCGCGGACGATCGTGCGGTCGAGGGTCGTCTTCGCCTGTTCGATCAGGGCTCCGTAATAGCGGACCTGAGCCTCGAGCTGGCTGACGGTGGCCTTCTGCGTCTCGGCCTGCTGCTGCGAGCCGTAGTCGTTCCTCGCGAGCCGCTGGTAGCGCTCGAGGTCGGTCCGGGCGTTGGCGAGCTGCGCCTCGAACTGCGCCTTCTGGGCGACGGCCTGGTCGTACTGCGCCTGATAGGTGGCGGGGTCGATGCGAGCGAGGACGTCGCCGGCCTTGACGTCCTGCCCCTCGCGGAAGGCGACCTCGACGAGGGTCCCCTCGACCTGAGGCTTCACCGTCACCGTGTTGAGCGCCTGGAAGGTCCCGACGCCCTCCAGGAAGACCGGGACGTCCTGGCGCACCGCGGCGGACGCGATGACCGGCACAGGCTGATCCGACATGCCGCCTCTGCGGCCGGCGCGGCGGGGCTGCTGGCGCTGCGACGGCGCGCCGTCGTCGGATGCGGACAGGAAGGACGGCGGCCAGAACGGCGGCGGCCAGAAGCGCCACGCGGCGACCCCCGCGGCGACCACCAGGAGCAGGATGATCAGCCGCTTCATCTCATCAGCGCCGTTTCGGGCAACGGAGCGCCCCCGGGCCGCTGTCCGGACGCCGCCCATCCTCCCCCGAGCGCCTGGAACATCTGGACGATCGACTGGTAACGGGCGAGCCGCGCCTCGGCGAGGTTCTGCTGGGCCGAGAACAAGGTCTGCTGCGTGTTGAGCACCGTCACGATGTCGACGGTGCCTTCCCGCATCTGCACCTGCGCGATGTCGTAGGCTTCGCGCGCGCTCTTCACCGCAGCCTCCTGCAGCCGCTGCTGCTCGGCGCTCTTGCGCATCGTGATCAGCGCGTTCTCGACGTCGACGAACGCCTGGATCGCAGCCTTGCGGTAGGCGTAGAGGTTCTCGCGGTACTGTCCTTTCGCGAGGTCGAGATCGCCCGGCAGCGTCGGGTCCAGGATCGGCTGGGTCAGCCCGGCGGCGAGCGAATAGAACGCGGACTGCGAGCTGAACAGGCTGCGGAGCGCGGCGCTCTCGAAGCCGCCCTGAGCGGTGAGGTCGATCGACGGCAGGAAGGCCGCCCGCGCGGCGGTGACGTTGGCGTCGGTCGCGGCCAGGTTCGCCTCGGCCTCCCGGACGTCAGGGCGCCGCAACAGGAGCTCGGACGGAAGCCCCGGCGCGACGCGCGGCGATTTCAGCCTGGCCAGCTGGCCGCCCTTGACCGGCAGCAGCACCGGCGGTCGGCCCAGCAGCAGCGCGAGCGCCGTCTGGTTGGTCCGGATCTCCTGCTCGATCGGCGGAATCGTGGCGCGCTGCTGGTCCAGCACCGCGCGCTGTTGCGCCCGATCGAGCGCGTTGGCGGTGCCGACATCCAGCCGCCCCTGGATGGCGTCCAGGATGGTTTGCGCGCTTTTTACGTTGCTATGGGCGATTGCGAGCCGCTCCTGCGCCGACATGAGCGCGAAATAGGTGTTCGCCACGCTCGCCACCACACCCAGCGCCACGACCTCCTCGGCATAGCGGGCGGACAGAGCCGAAGCCTGGGCGGAGCGCAGCGTCGCGCGGCTCTTGCCCCAGAAGTCGAGCTCGTAGCTGGCCGAAAGCGCCGCCTGGAAACCGCCCACGACCGGCGTTCCGGGCGACTTCTGCGCGGTCGCGTCGCCGGATCCCTGGACCAGCGGGATGAGCGCTGCGCCATTGATGCGCACCTGCGCGTCGGCCTGCTCGATCCGCGCCTTGGCGGCGCCGATGTCCTGGTTGGAGCGCTCCGCCTCGGCGATCAGCGTCGACAGTTCGTTCGAGCCGAACGCGCGCCACCAGTCCCTCTGCGGCCACACCGGCTGACTGGCCCGGGCGTCCTCCCACCGGCTCGGCGAGCTGACGCCGAGCGGAGGACGCGCCCAGCCGTTCGCGCAGGCGCTGAGGCCGAGCGATGCGGCGACCACGATCGCGATACGCGATCCAGATTTTAGCCCCCGCAAACTCGTCGCCTCGTGGTGAACGCGCAATTACAGAAACTGACATGGTCGACCTCCCTGCGCCGTTGCCGGGAAGCGACATCGCGGGGTGACTTTCCTGCCTTGTACGCAGCCGACGCCAAGTCCCTTCGCGGCGTCCCCGCGGTCAAGGCGAAAGCGTGCGCAGGAACGGAACCGTGACCATGGTCACGCCGGCGCCGGCGCCGGCGAGATGGCGCGCGGGACGCCCCGGATCGCCCAGCATGTCGAAGACCGCCGCGGCGCCCGAGAAGTCCTGATCGTCGGTGTAGAAGCTCGGCGTCACCACGCTGCGCAGGCCCGCCGCGGTGGCCGCGCGCAGGCCGTAGACCGTGTCCTCGAAGGCAATCGCCCGGGAGGGATCGACGCCCAGCAGCCGCACCGCGAGGTCGAAGACGTCAGGCGCCGGCTTCTTGGTCGCGACCTCGTCGCCGGCCGCCACCGCCTCGAACATGCGCCGCGCGTCGGGCCCGAGCGTCGCCGCCAGCAGAGCCTCCACGTTCGCGAGGCTCGTGGTCGTGGCGATCGCGAGCCTCAGGCCCTCGGCCCGGGCCTCGCGGATAAGCCGCTCCACCCCCGGGCGCAGCCTGACGTCGCCCGCCGCCACGAGGGCGGCGTAGCGCTCGTTCTTGGCGGCGTGGAGCTCGGGCAGCGCCGCGAGCGCCGCCTCGGACTTCGCCGGCCGGTCATGTTCGATGAAGTGGCGTAGCCGCTCCTTGCCGCCCATGATCCGGAGCAGCCGCCGATAGGTCGGCTGGTCCCAGCTCCACGGAAGGCCAAAGTCGGCGAAAGTGGCGTTGAGCGCCTGTCGGTGCGTCTCTTCGGTCTCGGCGAGGGTGCCGTCGACGTCGAAGATCAACGCCTCGAGCGGCATCAGGCAGCCCGGGTGGCGAACGCCGTCTCTGCCGCGGCGCGGATCGCCGCGATATTGCTGCGGTAGCCCTCCGGCCCGTCCTTGAAAACCGCATTGCCGGCGACGAAGACGTCGGCTCCGGCGGCCGCGCAAAGCGGCGCCGTCTCGGGCGTGACGCCGCCGTCGATCTCGATCGAGATCGGGCGCTCCCCGATCATCCGGCGCAGCCTGCGCACCTTCTCGATCTGCTCCGGGATGAACGCCTGGCCGCCGAAGCCCGGGTTGACCGTCATCACGATGACCAGGTCGATCTTGTCGAGCACGTACTCGACGGCGCTCTCCGGGGTCGACGGGTTGAGCGCCACCCCGGCCTTCTTCCCGAGCGAACGGATGAGCTGAAGCGACCGGTCGAGATGCGGCCCGGCTTCGGCGTGCACCGTCAGTCGGTCGCAGCCCGCCTTCGCGAAGGCCTCAAGATAGCTGTCGGCGGGGGCGATCATCAGGTGGCAGTCGAACAGCGCGTTGGTCCAGCGGCGAAGCCGCTTCACCACCTCGGGGCCGAAGGTGATGTTCGGCACGAAGTGGCCGTCCATCACGTCGAGATGGACCCAGTCGGCGCCTGCGGCGACGACGTCCCGGGTCTCCTCGCCGAGCCGCGAGAAATCCGCCGAGAGGATGGACGGAGCGATGATGACGGACATGGCGCCTCGCCGGCTGCTGCAGTGCGGCACGCTGTTAAACCGATTGCGCCTGCCAGTACAGGGGCGCGGCCAGCCTTACCCGGCGCGCCGCTTGCGCTCGACAAGCTGCATGATCATCGGCGTGAGGATCAGCTGCATCGCGAGATCGAGCTTCCCGCCCGGAATGACGATCGAGTTCGCGCGGGACATGAAGCTCTGCGGGAGCATCGAGAGCAGGTAAGGGAAATCTATTCCGCGCGGATCGCGGAAACGGATCACCACCATCGACTCGTCCGCCGTCGGAATCGAGCGCGCGATGAAGGGGTTTGAGGTGTCGACGGTCGGTATGCGCTGGAAGTTGATGTCGGTGCGGGTGAACTGGGGGCAGATGTAGCGGACGTAGTCCGGCATCCGGCGCAGGATGGTCTGGGTGACGTCCTCGGTCGAGTAGCCGCGGTCGTTTCGGTCGCGGTGAATCTTCTGGATCCACTCGAGGTTGATGACCGGAACCACGCCGATCTTCAGGTCGGCGTATCGGGCGATGTCGACGCCGTCTCCGACGATCGCGCCGTGCAGCCCTTCGTAGAACATCAGGTCGGTCGGCTGCGGCAGGTCGGTCCAGTCGGTGAACGTGCCCATCGGCAGCCCGAGCCGCTGCGCGGCTTCGAGGTCGTGGACATACCGGCGCGTGCGTCCGGCGCCGCTTGCGCCGTAGGACGCGAACACCTCCTCGAGCTCCTCGAGCATGTTCGCGTCATGCCCGAAATGGCTGAAGTGGTGGTTGCCGCGCGCCTCCTCCTCCGTCGCCTTCTGGCGCATGCCGTCGCGGTCATAGCGATGGAAGGCGTCGCCATCCACGAACGCCGCCACGATGTGCTCGCGGCGGAATATCTGCTCGAAGGTGTCGCGCACCGAGGTGGTGCCGGAGCCGGAGGAGCCTGTGACCGAGATGATCGGATGACGGATCGACATGCCGCGGCGGATCAGGAGAGGAACAGTCCGCGCTTCGCGAAGAGCGGCGAAGACTGCCGGGTCTCGTCGCCGTAGTACCGGCCGATCCGCTCGACCTCCTCGGCCGATCCGGCGACCAGCGGCGCGCGCGCGTGCAGCTTGGAAGGCACGATATCCAGGATGCGCGTCTTGCCGTCGGTCGCGGCGCCGCCCGCCTGCTCGCACACCATCGCGATGGGGTTGCACTCGTACACGAGCCGGAGCCGGCCGGAGCCGTATCCTTCGCGCGCGTCGCCCGGATACAGATAGACGCCGCCGCGCACCAGGATACGGAAAACGTCCGCGACCAGCGAGCCGACCCAGCGCATGTTGAAGTTCTTCTCGCGCGGCCCGTCCGCGCCGGCGAGGCAGTCCGCGATGTAGGCGCGCATCGGCTCCGCCCAGTGCCGGGCGTTCGACGCGTTGATGGCGTATTCCTTGGTCGTCTTCGGGATCTGCACGTCCGCGCTGGTGCGCACGAAAGGCCCGCCGACGCCGTCCATCATGAAGATGTGCGTTCCGGTTCCGACCGTCAGGACCAGGGCGGTCGCCGGGCCATAGACGATGAAGCCGGCGGCGAGCTGGCGCGAGCCGGGCTGCAGGAACGTGCCCTCTCCGGCCTCGGGGAGGATCCCGAAGAGCGTGCCGATCGAGACGTTGGTCTCGATGTTGGAGGAGCCGTCCAGCGGGTCCGCCGCCACCGCCACAGGAGCGGCCGGGTCAAGGACGATCACGTCCTCCGCCTCTTCCGAGCCGAGTCGCGAGACCGGCGCCCGCCGCAGCGCCTCGACCAGGATGTCGTGCGTCCTGACGTCGAGCGCCTTCTGGGTGTCGCCTCCGGCGTTCTCGCCGACTGCCGAGCCCATGGCCTCCTCAAGCGCGCCGCGGGCCACCAGCGCCGCGATCGTGCGGCCGGCGTCGCACAAGGCCCGCACGGTCGCGGCGGTCGCGCCGCGCACCGCGTCGCCAGCGCTCCACTGATCGAGAAAGGCGTCGAGGGTCATATGCTCGGCCACGGGAATCTCCTCACGCGTCAGACGCGTCGTGCACTTCGGTTGTCTGCCGGCGCGGGGCCGCCTGCATGCGGTTGGGGGCCACAGCCCGTCTATCGACGTTGATCAGAAAAGCCACATAAACTAAACGCCAATTTCAGCATGTCTGAAGACCTTGTTCGTTCGCTCACACTGAAGCAACTGCGTGCCCTCTCGGCGGTCGCCGAAACAGGGGCGGTGAGCGCGGCTGCGCGGCGCCTGAACGTCACGCCTCCTGCCGTCACCATGCAAGTCCAGCTGCTGGAGGCGGCGGTCGGCCTCCCCCTGATCGACCGGACAGGCGAGCGGTTTCGCCCGACCGACGCCGGGCGCGAACTAGTGGAGGCGGCGGCGCGCATCGAGACGGCGCTGCGGGAATGCGTCGGCGCTCTCGAGGCGATGAAGGGACTGGAGGGCGGCCGTGTTTCCGTCGCGATCGTCTCCACAGCAAAATATTTCGCCCCGATGGCGCTCGGCGCCTTCGCGCGGGCCCACCCGGGCATCGATCTCAGCCTGTCGGTCGGCAACCGCGCCGAAGTCATCGGGCTGCTCCGCTCCGACCAGGTGGACGTGGCGATCATGGGACGCCCGCCCGAGGATCTGGACAACGTGGCCGCGATCATCGGCGAACACCCCCAGATCATCATCGCCGCGCCGGACCATGAACTCGCTTCCCGTCGGGACATAGCTCCCTCGGACCTCAGCGGCCAGACGTTCCTGATGCGCGAGCGCGGGTCCGGCACCCGGCTGGTCATGGAGCGGCTGTTCGAACAGGAGGGAGTGACGCCGAAGATCGGCATGGAGATCGGTTCGAACGAAACGATCAAGCAGGCGGTGATCGGCGGCCTGGGCCTGGCCTTCATCTCGGCGCACACCGTCGCGGCCGAGATCGCGGATGGGCGGCTGGTCCAGCTCGACGTGACCGGGCTCCCCATCCTGCGCCGGTGGCACGTCGTGCGGCGGGCCGGGCGGAGGCTCACTCCGCCTGCGGCCGCGATGGCCGCCTTCCTGAGCGAGCGGGGCGCCGAGTTCCTGCCGCAGATTTCCCCCACGGACGGAACGATCCCCGCCGCCTCAACGTCTTGAGTGGCGGCCAGCGGACTTCCTGCGGCGCGGCCGTCCGAGGCGGCAGGAGCGTAGCGTGCGATGCGGGTGCTTATTCTCGAGGATCAGGCGATCGTTGGCCTCGAGGTCGAGGCGATCGTTCGCGCGCGTCTGCCAAGCGCGACCGTGACGCTCGCCGCCACCATACGCGAGGGTCGGGACGTCGCCCGTGGGACCGTCGACCTCGCCCTCCTCGACATCGACGTCGCTGACGGCAAGACCTACGAACTCGCGTCCGACCTCGATCGCGCAGGCGCCAGGGTCATCTTCGTTTCAGGCTCGACGCGCGCCGACACGCCGGCGGACCTGACGCATCTCGCGTTCATCTCCAAGCCGTTTTCGCATTTCGAAATCGTGCGGGCGATCGAGGAGGCGTGCGCCGAGGCGCCCGGTGCGCGCCGGACGGAAGACCTCTAGTCCTTCGGCAGCGGCCGCCACGGGGGCGCGAGCCGGGACAGGCCGGCCGAACCCGCAGCGATGGCGGCGTCCCGGATCGATTTCCCGTCCAGCACGAGCTCAGGCCTGATCTCGGCCAGCGGCGCCAGCACGAAAGCGCGGTTGAACATCTCCTTGTGGGGAACGATCAGCCGGGCCGACGCCACCTTCGCGTCGCCGAGATAGAGGATGTCGACGTCGATCACCCGCGGTCCCCAGCGGAAGGTCTTTTCTCGACCGAGTTCCTCCTCGACGGACTGCGTGAAGCCGAGGGCCTCCTCGGGCGACATGTCGGTCTCGCCGACCGCGCAGGCGTTCGCGAACCAGTCCTGATCGACATAGCCCCAGGGCGCGGTGCGCCACACGGAGGACGCGGCCAGGAAGCGAATCTCGCCTGTGGCGAACACGCGCTCCATGGCGCGATGAAGGTTCGCGACCTTGTCGCCGACATTGCTGCCGAAGCCGAGCCCGATCTCCGTCATGCGCTCAGCGTCCGGCGCCGTCGCGGTCGCGGAAGATCTCCACGCCGACATCCCCGAAGACGCCCACGATGGGCGCGCTCGGCTTGTGGACTTCGACGCGGACCCGCTTGATCGGCGCGAAGCTGTCGAGCAGCCGCTGGGCGACCCGCTCGGCGACCGCCTCGATCAGGTTGAGGCTGGGCTCGCCGGCGGCCTGCACAACGGCGTCATAGACGTCCGCGTACGACACCGCGGCCGCCGCGTCGTCGGCCCGCGCATAGGCTTGCGCGTCGACCCAGAAGTCGATGTCGAAGATGAAACGCTGGCCGAGCCGGCGCTCTTCCTCGAACACGCCATGTCGGGCGTGGACGGGAATGCCCCTCAGGAAGATCCGATCGTTCATGTCTCTCGAACTCGCAGCAGGGCAGGCGGTTTCCAGCCCGGATCAGACGCGTGGATGAAGCCCGTCATCGTGCGGCGAGCAGCCGGGCGACTGCGACGGCCGGCGCGCAATCCGCCGCCGCGGCGGCGAGCCCCTCGTCTTCCGACCATTCACGCCCGAGGTCGCGATACATGAGGCCGAGCCGGTCCGCCAGTCGACGCGCGAGGAAACGCCCGACGCCGGCGCCGAACACGGTCGGCGCC
>NZ_JBJKEX010000390.1:0-2764 GCF_045505405.1 Hansschlegelia beijingensis
CGCCTGCGCTCGATCTGAAGCCCAGCATCTTCACGCGGCACGACTACAGGAAGTGCCCCGCGGCGCCGGCGGCCGGCGAGGGGCCGGACGCCCGCATGTGCCTCGGCGTCGCCAATGTGCCGGTGGTCTGGAGCTCCGACGGCGCCTCCGCGGCGTTGTGGTTCGGGCGCAAGCCCCTCAAGGAGTCCCTCAATCTCGGCACCGTGTTCCGGCCCGAGCCGAGCGTCGAATGGCGCGCGACCGAGCAGTCGCAGGGCCGCCCGGTCGCGGCCATCGTGCGCTACCGGGTCGGCGAGCGCGCGGGCGCGCTCTCGGGCAGCCGGGTCGTGGTCTACCGGCTGGAGCCCTCCGGCGCGGGCTGCGTGATGGCGGTGCTGCCGTCGGGAGACGCGAAGAAAGCGCGTGCGCTGGCGGACGAAACGGCGAATTCTTTCCGCTGCGGAAGCAGTCGACGGGTCGCCGGATAAGCCTTTCTTCCAACTCCGAAGGTCGTCTTGCGCTGTTCCGACCCGGGTCCCATTAACCAGCGACATTCGCGGCCGCCGCGACGGCCCGCCGATCAGGGAGACTTCCATGGCAGACACCGATGTCGTCATCGTTGGGGCCGCGCGCACCCCGGTCGGCGCCTTCAACGGCGGCCTGTCCTCGCTGCCGGCGCACGAGCTCGGCAAGGTGGCGATCCTCGCCGCGCTGGAGCGCGCGGGCGTCGAGGCCGGCGAGGTGTCCGAGACGATCCTCGGGCAGGTGCTGACCGCCGCGCAGGGCCAGAACCCCGCGCGCCAGGCGTCGATCGCGGCCGGCATCCCGATCGGGGCGCCGGCGTGGGGCGTCAATCAGGTGTGCGGCTCGGGCCTGCGCGCGGTGGCGCTCGCCGCCCAGGCGATCCGCAACGGCGACAGCGAGATCGTGGTCGCCGGCGGCCAGGAGAGCATGAGCCAGTCGGCGCACGCGGCGCACATGCGCTCGGGCACCAAGATGGGCGACATCAAGTTCATCGACACGATGATCAAGGACGGCCTGTGGGACGCCTTCAACGGCTACCACATGGGCAATACCGCCGAGAACGTCGCCGAGAAGTGGCAGATCACCCGCGAGCAGCAGGACCAGTTCGCCGTGGCCTCCCAGAACAAGGCCGAGGCCGCGCAGAAGGCCGGCCGCTTCAAGGACGAGATCGCCCCGGTGACGATCTCGGGCAAGAAGGGCGACACGGTCGTCGACGCCGACGAGTACATCCGCCACGGAGCGACGCTCGACTCGGTCGCCAAGCTCCGCCCGGCCTTCTCCAAGGACGGCACGGTCACGGCCGGCAACGCCTCCGGCATCAATGACGGCGCGGCGGCCCTGGTGGTGACGTCGGCGTCGCGGGCGTCCTCGAAGGGCCTGAAGCCGCTCGCGCGCGTCGTCAGCTGGGCGCAGGCGGGCGTCGATCCGGCCGTCATGGGCTCCGGCCCGATCCCGGCCTCGCGCCGCGCGCTCGAAAAGGCCGGCTGGTCGATCGCCGATCTCGACCTGATCGAGGCCAACGAGGCGTTCGCCGCCCAGGCCTGCGCGGTCAACAAGGACCTCGGCTGGGACACCGACAAGGTCAACGTCAATGGCGGCGCGATCGCGATCGGGCACCCGATCGGGGCCTCGGGGGCGCGCGTCCTCACCACGCTGATCTACGAGATGATCCGTCGCGACGCCAAGAAGGGCCTCGCGACGCTGTGCATCGGCGGCGGCATGGGCATCGCCATGTGCGTCGCGCGGGACTGACGACCTAAGGTCCCGGAACTTCACGCTTGGACGGCAGGCAGGGCGGGGGCGCGGCTCCCGCTCAGGGGCGGCTTGCGCCCTGATTTCCACGGGAGGACGACATGGCGCGCACCGCGCTCGTGACTGGCGGAACTCGCGGCATCGGCGAGGCGATCTCGATCGCCCTGAAGAAGGCCGGCTACAACGTCGCCGCCACCTACGCCGGCAATGACGACAAGGCCGAGGCCTTCAAGGCCGACCACGGGGTCGCGGTGTTCAAGTGGGACGTGGGCGATCCGGAAGCCTGCACGGCCGGCGTCGCCAAGGTCGAGGCCGAGATCGGGCCCATCGACATCCTGGTGAACAACGCCGGCATCACCCGCGACGGCATGTTCCACAAGATGACCTTCGACCAGTGGCGCGACGTCATGCGCACCAACCTGGACTCGATGTTCACGATGACCAAGCCGGTGATCGACGGCATGCGCGAGCGCGGCTTCGGCCGCATCATCAACATCACCTCGATCAACGGCCAGAAGGGCCAGATGGGCCAGGCCAACTACTCCGCCGCCAAGGCCGGCGTGATCGGCTTCACCAAGGCGCTCGCGCAGGAGAACGCCAAGAAGGGCATCACGGTGAACGCCATCGCGCCCGGCTATATCGCGACCGAGATGGTGATGGCGGTGCCGGAGAAGGTGCGCGAGTCGATCGTCGCCACCATCCCGGTCGGGCGGCTCGGCGAATCCGACGAGATCGCCGACGCGGTGGTCTATCTCGCGGGCGACAAGGCCGGCTTCGTGACGGGCTCCACGCTCACGATCAACGGCGGCCAGTACATCGCCTGACGCGCGGCCGCGCGACATCCGCGCCTCGTGACGGCGACGACATGGCGGGCTAGGACCCCGCCATGTCGTCCGCCCGCGCCACCTCCATCGGCCTGATCGCGATCGGCCTCTGGTCGACGCTCGCCCTGCTCACCGCCGCCACGGGGGCGACGCCGCCCTTCCTGGTGACGACGCCGTCGCCGGGG
>NZ_JBJKEX010000391.1:0-2763 GCF_045505405.1 Hansschlegelia beijingensis
AGTTCGCGGCGATCGGCGGCGCCATCCTGGCCGCGCGCCTCGAAGGCGTGCCGGTGGTCATCGACGGCTTCGTGGCGACGGCTGCGGCCGCCGTGCTGCACGCCTATGACGCAAGCGCGCTCGCGCATTGCGTGGCAGGCCACAAATCCGCCGAGGCCGGCCACAAGCGGCTGCTGAAGCGGCTGGAGCTCAAGCCGCTCCTCGATCTCGACATGCGCCTCGGGGAAGGCTCCGGCGGCGCGCTCGCGGTGACCATCGTCAAGGCCGCCGTCGCCTGCCACACCGGCATGGCGACCTTCGCCGAAGCCGCGGTGTCGGAGAAGGGCTGAGAGCCCGTCAGATAGGCAACTCGACCGGCTCCTCGGAGAGCGGAATCTCGGTTGAGCGGCGGGCGCTCTCCAGCGCGGCGTAGTGCAGGGCGGCGTCGCGGCTGGCGAACAGGCCGCCGCCATGGCCTCGGCGCTCCACCGCGACCCACTGGCCGAGGCGGTTCTGGCCGACGATGAAGTCGGGCGTCGGGGCGAGCCCGGATCGGGCGGAGGGAGGCTTCGTGTCTGCGGGCGTGGTCATGGGGTTCGTTCGGTGAACGGCGCGACGGGTGCGCCGCCCCACGAAAGCTATGAAGCCGTTCGTGAGGGGGCGATGCGGTCCCGGCGGCCCGGGCGTTGGGTTTCCGTGAGCATCGCGGCCTGATCAGCCCGCGCGCCTGAGCGCGGCGGCCGGGGCTTCCGCCCGGGGTCTGGCCGGGGCGCCTTTCTCGGGGATCGGCGCGAGCGGCGCCATCACGCGGGTCGCGGGCAGCGTCACGATGACCTCGGTGCCTTCGCGCAGGCGGCTCTTCAGGGAGAAGCTTCCGCCGTGGAGGTCGATCAGCCCCTTCACGATCGGCAGGCCGAGCCCCGCGCCTTGTTCGGCGGTCTTGATCGCGAGCGTGCCCTGGCCGAACGACGCCAGCACGGTCGGTATCTCGTTCTCCGGAATGCCCGGTCCGGTGTCGGCGACCGAGACATACTGGCCGCCCGAGGCGGTCCAGCCGACCTTGAGCCGGATCTCGCCGCCCTGCGGGGTGAACTTGATGGCGTTCGACAGCAGGTTGAGCGTGATCTGGCGCATCGCGCGCTCGTCCGCCCACACCGGCGGCAGGCCGGCCTCCACCGCCTCCCGGATGACGATGCCGCGGTTCTTGGCGCGCAGCTTCAGCAGATGGTGGCAGTCCTCCACCACATAGGCGAGGTGGACGCTCTCCTCGTTGAGCTCGTAGCGCCCGGCCTCGATCCGCGACAGGTCGAGGATCTCGTTGATCAGGTTGAGCAGGTGCTGCCCGCTCTGGTGGATGTCGCCGGCGTATTCCTTGTAGGTCGGGGTCGCGTGCGGGCCGAAGATCTCCGACTTCATCACCTCCGAGAAGCCGAGGATCGCGTTCAGCGGCGTACGCAGTTCGTGGCTCATGGTGGCGAGGAAGCGGGATTTCGCGAGGTTCGCCTCCTCGGCGCGGCGCCGGGCCTCGTCGGAGTTCGCCTTGGCCTGTTCGAGCTCGCCGATCAGGGCGTCCTTCTCGGCCCGGAACTCCAGAGTCTCCAGCGTGTTGCGGTAGAGCCGGTGGGCGAGCAGCAGGAAATAGACCTCCGTGCCGGCCGTCATCGCGGCGACCGCGGTCGAGGCCGCGCCGCCATGCAGCGTGTAGACGGCGATCACCAGCGAGGCGATCGGCAGGGTCGCGGCCCACACCGCGGCCGGGACGCTCGCGGCCAGCATGGTGGCGACCGCCACGCCGACCAGCATCACGAACAGCGAGATGACCTCGGCCGTCTCGCCTCCGGGGTCGGCGCGCCCGAGCAGCACGATGATCGACGCCCAGGCGACAGCGTTGACGGCCTCCGCCAGGACGAAGCGCAGCTTCCACGTCCTGATCTTCAGCTTGTCGGCCGGCCTGCGCAGGAAGCGTCGGGCGAACAGCGCGATCATGCCGTGGCCGGCCGCGACCGCGACGAGCCAGCCCGCGGCCAGCTGCGGCGCGATCCAGAGCGTCGCGACCGCCGCGATCACGCTCGCCAGCGCGAGCGCCACCACGGCGGCCGAAAGCCGGTTCTGCGCATATATGCGTGCGAGTTCGAGGTCGAAGGCCGGGCGGACGCCGCTCGACGAGGTCAGCCGCTCGCGCTCCGCGCGCAGCTTGGCGGTCACGGCGCGACGGCGATCGGGCGTGTCGTTCGGCCTGCGGTCGGACGTCCCGTCCGACGGAAGATCGAACATGTCCACGATTTGGCCTGCCCCGCGCCCTAGGTTGAGACGCGTGGACGATGACGGGAAACGATTAAGGCCGTGCTGACGGATCCGTTCGAATTGGCTTCGCCGCTTGAGAGGCCGGAGCAGCCGCGCGCCGAGGCGCGCCTCGACGCGCTGCTCGGGCGGGTGCGCGCCTGCCGGATCTGCCGCGAGGCGCCCGTGCGGCGACCACTGCCGCACGAGCCGCGTCCTGTCGTGCGGGCGCGCTCGACCGCCCGGATCGCGATCTGCGGCCAGGCGCCCGGAACCCGCGTGCATGCGAGCGGGGTGCCGTTCTCCGATCCCTCGGGCGTCCGGCTGCGCCGCTGGCTCGGGGTGACGGACGAGGAGTTCTATGACGAGAGCCGGATCGCGATCGTGCCGATGGGCTTCTGCGTCCCCTCGATCTCCGCTAACGCTCCAACGCGGCGCGAACGAGGCGGCGCAGCTCCGGCGCAGCCTCGTCCTCGAACCACGGATTCTTCTTCAGCCAGCTGT
>NZ_JBJKEX010000392.1:0-2740 GCF_045505405.1 Hansschlegelia beijingensis
GCGGTCGCGATCAGCGCCGGCAGCGCCTCCTCGGCCTTGAGCCAGCCGATCACCCCGAGCCCCTCGCGGCGCACTTCGGCGCTCTCGTTCTGCAGCGCCTTCAGGGCCGCCGCGAGCGCGTCCGGAAGGGTGAGCTCGCGCAGCGCGCGCAGCGCCGCCGCCTGGACGAATGGATCCGAATGCTGCGCCCGGTCGATCAGAAGCGGGCCGCAGGACGGCTCCTTCTTCTCCGCCAGCGCCTCGGCCGCGTTCTGCCGCACCGCAGCGTCCGGATCCTCGAGCGAACCCACCAGGCCCTCCACGACGTCCGGGCCGTCATGCTCGTCGAGCGCCTTCGCGGCCGCCGCCCTGACCTCCGGGTCGGGGTCGGCGAGGCCGCTCAGCAGCAGGACCTTGGCGTCCGGCCCGACCTCCTCGGCGAGCTCCATCATCGCGACGCGGCGGATGCCAGGATCGGGATCGGTGGCCCGCTCCTTGAGATCCGCGAGATCGTCGCCGAACGGATCGAAAGGCGGCATCGCTTCCTCCTCAGCGCAGCAGATAGGGGATGTTGACCTTGACGGCGCCGGTCGGGCAGTCGGCCTCGCACGGCATGCAGTACCAGCACTCGTCGTACTTCATGTAAGCTTTCTTGCGACCTTCATCGATCGCGAGAATGTCGAGCGGGCAGACGTCGACGCAGACCGTGCAGCCCTTCTCGGCGATGCACTTGGCGTCGTCGATGACGACGGCCGCGCTCTTCTGCTGGGTGATGATCGGCAATTGATCTCTCCTTACTCGGCCGCGACCGGGGTCTTGACCCGGAGCTGGTGGTAGGCGGCCATCTCGTCCGCCTCCACCGGCACCACGTAAGGCGCGACTTCGCGCTTGCGGTGCGACATGCGGCCGAACTCGTCCTTGAACAGCATCGTGTGGCAGAACCACTCGTCGTCATTGGTCTCGGGATGGTCGACCCGAAGGTGATAGAAGCCCCAGCGGCTCTCGGTCCTGTAGAGCGAGGCCGCGGCCGCCATGTCGGCGCAGTCGAGGATCGACTGCATCTCCAGAGCGCGATGCAGCTCGTGCGGATCGGTGGCGCAGAGCTGCCCCAGATCCTCGCGGATCTCGGCGAAGCGGCGCTGGCCGATCTCCATCTTGGCGGTGACCTTGGGCGGCTCGAGATAGTCGTTCACCAGACGCCTGGTCTTGAACTCCATCTCGTGCGGCGTCAGCCCGTCGTCGCGGCGGGTGGGGGCGAGCACGCGCTCCTGCTCGGCGGCGAGATAGCCCTCGTCATAGGCCGGCAGGTCGACGCCCTCGCAATAGGAGGCGGCGTCCGCCCCGGCGATGCCGCCGTTCACGAAGGCGCCGAGCATGTAGTTGTGCGGCACGCTCGCCATGTCGCCGACCGCATAGAGGCCCGGGATCGTGGTGCGGGCGTTCTCGTCCACCCAGACGCCCGAGGCCGAGTGCCCGGAGCAGAAGCCGATCTCCGAGATGTGCATCTCCACGGGACGTTTGCGGTAGTCGTTGCCGCGGCCGGCGTGGAAGCGGCCGCGCGACGGCCGCTCATTGGTGTGCAGGATGGTCTCGATCTCCGAGATGGTCTCCTCGGCGAGGTGGTCCATCTTGAGGTAGACCGGGCCATTCCCGCTCTGCAGCTCGCGCCAGAACTCCAGCATCATCTGGCCCGACCAGTAATCGCACTCGATGAAGCGGTCGCCCTTGTTGTTCGCCGTGTATCCGCCGAACGGGCCGGTGACGTAAGCGCAGGACGGCCCGTTGTAATCCTTGATCAGCGGGTTGATCTGGTAGCATTCGAGGTTCGCGAGCTCCGCGCCGGCGTGATACGCCATGGCGTAGCCGTCGCCGCAGTTCGCCGCGTTCTCGTAGGTGCCGAAGAGATAGCCGGAGGCCGGCAGGCCAAGCCGGCCGGCGGCGCCGCAGGCGAGCACCACGGCCTTGGCCTTCACCACCAGGAACTCGGAGGTCCGGGTGTTGACCCCGACCGCCCCGGCGATGCGGCCGTCTTCGGACTTCAGCAGCCGGGTCGCCATGTAGCGGTTGGTGACCGAGACCTGCAGTCGGCGAAGCTGCCGGTACAGCACCTTCTTGACGTTGTGGCCTTCCGGCATCGGCAGCACATAGGTCCCCATGTGGTGGACCTTGCGCATGTTGTATTCGCCGGAGCCGTCCTTCTCGAACTTCACCCCGAGCCTGTCGAGGTACTGGATCATCGGGAAGGAGCCCTGCGCGTAGGCCATCACGGCCTTCTGGTGGACGATCCCGTCATTGGCGACGGTGATCTCCTTCACGTACTGCTCGGGCGTGGCGTAGCCGGGCACGATCGCGTTGTTCAGCCCGTCCATGCCCATCGAGATCGCGCCCGAGCGTTTGACGTTCGCCTTCTCCATCAGGAGCACGCGAAGGCCCGGATTGGCCTCCTTGGCCTTGATCGCCGCCATCGGACCGCCGGTGCCGCCGCCGATGACGAGCAGGTCGGTCTCGACGATCTCGGTCTTGATGTCGCTTGCGCTCATGGTCGAGGTCATTCCGTCTGTTGATCGCTTGGGATGCGGGATCAGGCGGCCTGCGCGGGCGGCGCGGCCGCGGACGCCTCGCGGGCGAGGCTGCGAAGGTAGGTCCAGGGAAAGATCCCGCGGTCGTGGCCGTCGGCGAAGGTCAGGTGCACGGCGTAGCCGCCCATCGGCGCCACCGCGGTGATCGCCGCGTCCGCGAAGGCCTCCGGGAAACGGCCGTC
>NZ_JBJKEX010000393.1:0-2707 GCF_045505405.1 Hansschlegelia beijingensis
CGTCGTGCGCCGGCTCCGGCAGGGCGAGCGAGGCGCCTATCTGCTGTTCCGGGACTCGCGGTTCGAGAATGCCCGCGCCGAGCCCGCCGAGGCGGCCCGCGCGCTCGACCTCGCGATCTCGGCCGCGCTCGCGGTCATGGAGTCCCGCCAGTCAAAGGAACAAGCCGATGAGACTTCGCGCGCCGCCTGATCCGCGGCTGGTTCTACTTGTCGCGGCCGTCCTGCCCGGCATGGGGCATGTCATGATCGGACGCGCGGCGCGCGGGCTAGGCTTCGCGTTCTTCACCTTCGTGCTCGGCTGGCTGACGACGAAGTTCGCCGCCCCGGACGCCGATGTCATCGGCCGACACGCCGGCGGCTTTCTCGTCTGGGCGCTGTCGCTCCCGGACGCCTACAGAAGCGCGCGGATCGACGCTGTCCGCGCAAAAATGTGACGGTGGAAGACCTTCACGTCGCCGACGCACGGCAAGATTTTTCCCCACGGGAAAAACTTTTGACACGGATCAAATCTGCGGCATGATCCCGTTCTGGGTCGCGCAGGTGGTGGATGAAGTCTTTCCTCTTCCAGGCTGACGGAGCGCTTCGACGTCGGACGGGTCTGCGTTTGCAGAGATCGCCGAAGAGGAAGTCGGTTCCTGCCGTTCCCATCGAACAGTGACGCATACTCCGGAAATGACGCTGGTCCTCGCAGAGGCGACTCGCGCGGATCGGCGCCCCGGAGCGGCCGGCGCCGGCTGACGGCGCGCACTTCAGGGGCACGGGGAACGATCCATGACGATAGCAATGACTGAGACGCCAGTCTCAGCCGCCGACACGCATCATCTGCGGCGAAGCATTTCCTGGACTGGCGCGTTCTGGGTGGCGAGCGGCGTGCCGCCGCTCGTGCTGTTCTCGATCGGCGGCATCGCGGGCACCACCGGCACGCCCGCTTTCGCGATCTGGGCGGCCTCGATGATGATGGGCTTCCTGCAGTCCTTCGTATACGCCGAGATCGCCGGCCTGTTCCCCAACAAGTCCGGCGGCGCCTCGATCTACGGCGCAGCCGCCTGGGTGCGCTACGCCAAGCCGATCGCGCCGCTCTCGGTGTGGTGCAACTGGTTCGCCTGGTCGCCGGTGCTCTCGCTCGGCTGTTCGATCGCCGCCGGCTACATCCTGACGGCCATCGCTCCGGTCACTCCGGGCCTCGCCGGATGGACGCTGTTCTCCGGCACGCTCGGTCCGGTGTCGTTCTCGCTGAACTCGGCCTTCTTCATCGGCGCCGCCCTGATGCTCGGCACCTTCGCGGTCCAGCATCGCGGCATCCTGGGCACCGCGCGCGTGCAGCGGATCGTCGGCGTGCTGGTGCTGGTGCCGCTCATCATCGTCGGCGTGGCGCCGCTGCTGCAGCACGGCGTCAACTGGGCGAACTTCCAGCCCTTCGTGCCGATCGCCGAAGCCTACAAGCCGGAGCCCGGCGCGTGGAACATCCCGGGCTGGACGCTGGTGCTCGGCGGCATGTTCATCGCCGCCTGGTCGACCTACGGCTTCGAGACCGCGATCTGCTACACGAGCGAATTCAAGGATCCGGCCCGCGACACCTTCAAGGCGATCTTCTTCTCGGGCCTGCTCTGCATCGCGATCTTCGTGATCGTGCCCTTCACCTTCCAGAGCGAGCTCGGCCTGACGGGCATGCTCGAGACGCCCATCGTCGACGGCTCCGGCGTGGCGGCGGCGCTCGCCCACATGGTCGGCGGCGGCCCGATCATCGAGAACGCCCTGGTCATGCTGATGATCCTGGCGCTCATGCTGTGCCTGATGACCGCCATGGCGGGCTCCTCGCGCACGCTGTACCAGGGCTCGGTCGACGGCTGGCTCCCGCGCTACCTGTCCTACGTCAACCATCATGGCGCGCCCACCAACGCCATGTGGACGGACCTCGGCGTGAACCTGCTCCTGCTCGCGATCGCCTGCGCGGACGCCACGTCGTTCTTCTTCATCCTCGCGGTGTCGAACTGCGGCTACATCATCTTCAACTTCCTGAACCTGAACTCGGGATGGATCCATCGCATCGACAGCGGCCACATCCCGCGGCCCTACAAGGCGCCCGCCTTCATCATCGGGCTCGGCGCCGTGTTCGCCTTCGTCAACGCCATCTTCATGGGGGCCGGCGCGAAGGTCTGGAACCCGATGGCGCTGTGGGCCGGCCTGATCACGGCCGCCATGATCATCCCGGTGTTCTTCTTCAGGCATTATGTGCAGGACAAGGGCAAGTTCCCGCAGCAGATGCTCGACGATCTGCAGATCGGGTCGGAGGGCCTCACCGCCTCCCGGAGGGCGGGCATGCTGCCCTACCTCACGCTCCTCGCGGGCGTCGCGGTGGTCCTGATCGCGAACGCCGTCTTCCAACTCTGACGAACAGTCCCGGCCCCGGCGCGCAAACGCGCCGGGGCTTTTTCTTGTCCAGCCCAGAGCCTCTTCGACATGCAGCTTTCAGAGATAAAGAGCCGTCCGGTTTATGGTGGGTTGCGGGTTGACGGGTCGGCTTTGCGTCATCTTGTGGCTACGGAGGGCGAGGGTGCTCTTGCGGTGATCGAGGCGTTTGGCGGGGCGCGGGAGGCGCTTGGCCGGACCGCGATCCTTTACTGTCCGGCGGGGTCGGCGGGGCGGGACCATGGGGCGGCGCTGCGCGATCTCGGGGCGGACGTGGTCCATGTCATGCCGTCGGCGC
>NZ_JBJKEX010000394.1:0-2707 GCF_045505405.1 Hansschlegelia beijingensis
CGGTCTCCTGCCGCGCGGCCGCCTCGCGCAGGCGCGCGGCCTCGTCGATGTCGTCGCCGACGCAGAACCAGCGGGTGATGGCGCCGCGCTCGTCCCGCACCGGCCAGCCCCGGCTGAGGAACCAGCGCCAGCCGCCGTCGCCGTTCGCGAGGCGATGTTCGAGCAGGAACGGCTCGCCCAGGGCGAGGCTTCGGCTCCAGCGGGCCGCGCAGGCGTCGCGGTCGTCGGGGTGGATGCGCGACAGCCAGGCCTCCCGGCCCGTCTCAGCCTCGGCCGCTCCGGTCAGGAGGCGCCAGTGCGGATTGAAATAATCGTGCTCGCCGCTCGGAGGCGCGGACCAGACGGTCTGCGGCGCGTCGTCGGTCAGAGCCTTGAGCCAGACGTCGCGCGAACCCGGCAGGTCGAAGGCCCCCGCGCCGCTCTCCGTGGAAGCGGCGGGATCGTTCCAGAAGGTCGCAGGCATGGACGTCATCTGGCGGCCCGCTAGCTCGCCCGCCGGCGAGAATGGCCCGGCGGGACGGCGGGGAACGTCCCGCCAGGCCGAAGGCTAACATGAAATTGCTGCGGGTTGGGGAGCCCTGGCGCCCACGATGGCGTGCGCGAACGCGGCTTTCGCCCCGGGCCGCTCCGGAGCGGAAGCTTCAGCTTGGCCCGCCGAGGGTCTAGGCTGCGGCTCCCAAAGCTCACTGGCGCCAGATGATCTCCGACAAGACGATCGAGCTGCTCGGGCGACTGATCGCGTTCGACACCACCAGCCGCAACTCGAACCTGCCGCTCATCGAGCATGTCGAGGCCTATCTCGACGGCCTCGGAATCCCTCACGAGCGGGCCGCCGGCGCGCATGGCGACAAGTCCAACCTGTTCGCCACCATCGGTCCGGCCGATCGGCCGGGGATCGTGCTCTCGGGCCACACCGACGTGGTGCCGGTCGACGGCCAGCGCTGGGCGACCGATCCGTTCAGCCTGACGCGCCGCGACGGCCGGCTCTATGGCCGCGGCGCCTGCGACATGAAGGGCTTTCTGGCCGTGTGCCTCGCGCTCGCGCCCGAGATGGCGGCGGCGAAGCTCGAGATCCCGATCCACTTCGCCTTCTCCTACGACGAGGAGGTCGGCTGCCTCGGCGTTCGCGAACTGCTGGAGATGCTGGCGGCGCGGCCGGTGAGGCCGCTCGGCTGCATCGTCGGCGAGCCGACCGGGATGCAGGTGGTGATCGCGCACAAGGCGAAGCGGTCTCTCGGCGTGCTGGTGCGCGGGACCGGCGGCCATTCCTCCCGTGCGCCGGAGGCCGTCAACGCCGTCGAATACGCCGCCCGGCTGGTGACGCGCACCACCGCGATCGGGGAGCGGCTCGCCTCATCCGGGCTGCGCGACGCGCTCTACGACATTCCGCACTCAACCGCCCATGTGGGCGTGTTCCACGGCGGCGTCGCGCTCAACATCGTTCCGGACGAGGCGGTCGTGGAGCTCGAGTTCCGGGTGCTGCCCGAAGAGGACGCGGACGCTCTCGTGGCGGAGTTCCGCGCCTTCGCGGGCGAGCTGGAGGCCGAGATGAAGGCGCGCGATGCGCGCGCGGCGGTCGAGGTCTCGATGAAGTCGGAGTTCCCCGGGCTCGCCACCGCGCCCGAGGCGGACATCGTGACGCTCGTGAAACGGCTCGCCGGCCGGAACGATCACGCCAAGGTCGCCTATGGCACCGAGGCAGGGCTGTTCGTCGAGACCGCCGAGATCCCCACGGTCGTCTGCGGGCCGGGCTCGATCGCGCAGGCGCACCGCGCCGACGAATTCGTCGAGGAGGAGCAACTGGCGCAGTGCGAAGCCTTCATGCGCAGGCTGATCCGACACTGCGCGAGCTGAGGCTCAGCGCGCCTTGCGGCTCCGCCGCGCGCGCACGGGCTTGGGCGGGGGCCGCAGAGCGGTCGGAAACCACAGTTCGGCCAGGCGCCGGTTCGTCTCGGCGAGCCACGCCTCCTGCGCGCGCCGGGCTTCGGAATAGGCTTTTCCGCGCGCGGCGCCCGACCAGGCGTTCGCCGCGCTCAGCCATGCGCTCATCCAGGGATTCTTCATCGGCGTCCTCCGCTCACCCGCACAACGCGGCGGCGCCTGTCATGTTCCGCCGCCTCAGGCCGCGGGCGCGTCAGCCGGCGCGCCCAGCGGCACGATCGGCCGCATCACGGTGGCGGCGGCGGGCAGCGCCTCGTATCGCAAAGGGCAGGTTTCGCGGCTGAGTTCACCGTCAGTCGCGACCCATACGCGCCGCCGCCGGAGCTTCGTCACCACCGCTTCATGGGCGCGGAACGCCTCGATCAGCGGATTGTCGCGCCAGCCGCCGGTCATCACGTCGATGGCGAGCCGCAGCCGCTCCCGCATCCCGCCGGCGTGCGCCACCACCACCTCGATCTCGCCGCCGTCGAGCCGCGGCCGCCGCCAGCTCCGGTCGGCGAAGGCGTTGTTGGTCACGAGCACCGCGGTGGCGTCGACCCGGCGCGCCTGGCCGTCGATCACGAGCTCATAGCGCGACCGTCCGGAGCGGAAGAACGCGCGGAACGCCGCGAGCGCGAAACCGAGGTAGCGGCCGAGCCCGTGGCTGCCGCGCGCCGCCTCGCGGGCGCGCGCCATCTGGGCGAAGAAGCCGAGCCCGGAGATCGAGTGGAACGGTCGCCCGGGGCGGTCGGCGCCATGCTCGGCGTCTGGTGGATGTTCACCCACC
>NZ_JBJKEX010000395.1:0-2679 GCF_045505405.1 Hansschlegelia beijingensis
GCAGGGTTCGGCGTCGCGGCGCGGCTGCGCACCCTCGAGGGCCGCCTGGCCGGCGCGACGCTGTTCGGCGGATCCATCCTTCTGTTCCACGCGCTCGCCTCCGGCGCGGTCCGCTTCGCGCCCAATGCGCGCGTCCGCGTTCCCGGCTCCGCGGTCGGCGCCGACGAGCTGCTGTTGCTCCTGGCGGTCGTGGCCGGCCTGACGATCGCCGGGGTGATCGGCGCGGCGATGCTCGCCGGCCGATCCGGCGACCACCCTCAGAGTTCCCGCGACCGCGCTTTCGCAGACCTCACCCGCGAGGGCATCGTCATCTGCGAAGACCTGAAGATCGTCGACATCAACGCCGCCGCGGCGCGTCTCGCGGGGCTCGACCCCACGGTGATGCGCGGCAGGGCGTTCCGCGATTTCCTGGAAGTTCCCGATCCCGACCGTATCCTGTCAGCATCGCTGGCGAAGCCCCAGGAGGCCGGTCTCAAGGCGACGGGCGGCGAGTCCGCCTGGGTCGAGATCTCGAGCCGCGATCTCATGATCG
Source organism: Hansschlegelia beijingensis (assembly GCF_045505405.1). Taxonomy (GTDB): domain Bacteria; phylum Pseudomonadota; class Alphaproteobacteria; order Rhizobiales; family Methylopilaceae; genus Methylopila; species Methylopila beijingensis_A. Next base: position 533 of record NZ_JBJKEX010000395.1, read on the forward strand.
ATGGTCGGCAGAGGCGGGTCTTCACGCTCCGCGACCTGAGCGATCAGCGGCGCAAGGAGCACCAGATCCGGCATCTGGCCTATCACGACCCGCTGACAGGCCTCGCCAACCGCGCCGCCTTTAATGAGGCTCTGACCACCAGCCTGAAGCGGGGCGGAGAGGTGGCGCTGTTCTGCGTCGACCTCGACAAGTTCAAGGAAGTGAACGACGTGTTTGGCCATTCGGCCGGCGACGAGGTGCTGCGCACGGCCGCCCGGCGGATCGTCGCCGGCGCGCCCGACGCGATGGTGTTCCGGCTGGGCGGCGACGAGTTCGTCGTCATTGGCACCGGCCCTGACGCCGGCGACGCCGACAAGCTCGCGGCCCGCCTGACCGAGCGGCTGAACACCGAAACCGTGGTGGCGGGGCGCACCCTGCGCTGCGGCGCGAGCGTCGGCTTCGCGATCTACCCGCATCATGGCGCGACCGCCGATGCGCTGTTCGCCAACGCGGACGCAGCCCTCTATCGGGCGAAGGCCGACGGGCGCGGCCTCTCGCGCGGCTTCGAGCCGGAGATGGACCTCGCCCTGCGGGAGCGCCGGGCCCTCCAGCAGGACCTCGCGACGGCCATCACGCGCAACGAGATGTTCCTGCACTGGATGCCGCAGGCGAACACCAAGACCGGCGAGATCGTCGGCTTCGAGGCGCTCATCCGCTGGAAGCATCCGACCCGCGGCGTGGTGCCTCCGGTCGAGTTCATCCCCGTGGCCGAAGAGACCGCGGCGATCGTGCCGATCGGCGAATGGGTGCTGAGGACCGCCTGCCGGGAGGCCGCGCGCTGGGTGCGGCCCGGAAAGGTCGCGGTCAACCTGTCGCCGGTCCAGTTCCAGCATGGCGACATCGTCGCGCTGGTTCATTCAATCCTGGTCGAGACCGGCCTGCCGGCGACCCGCCTGGAGCTCGAGATCACCGAGGGCGTGCTGCTCGACAACCTGACCGGGGCGCTGCAGACGCTGCGGCGGTTGAAGGCGCTCGGCGTGCAGATCGCGATGGACGATTTCGGGACCGGCTATTCCTCGCTGTCCTACCTGCAGGCCTTCCCGTTCGACCGCATCAAGATCGACGCCTCGTTCATCCGCACCCTGTCGACGAGCCCGCAGGCCAAGGCGATCGTCCGCGCCGTGGTGGCGCTCGGCGCGAGCCTCGACATGCCGATCACGGCCGAGGGCGTGGAGACCGTCGAACAGCGCGCCTTCCTGGCGGAGCTCAACTGCGAGGAGATCCAGGGCTACCTGATCGGGCGGCCGAGCCCGGTCGTGTCGTTCGAGTCACCGTTCGCCAAGCAGCGGATGCGCGCCGCCGGCTGAGGCTCTGCTCCGCCCCTAGACGTGTTGGCCGCCATTGATGTGGATCTCTGCGCCGGTGACGTAGGACGACATGTCCGTGCAGAGGAAGTAGATCGTCTTCGCGACCTCGTCGGGCGTGCCCAGGCGCCGCAGCGGGATCTGGTTGACCATCTTGTCGGTGCCCGGCGAGAGGATCGCCGTGTCGATCTCGCCGGGCGCGATGGCGTTGACGCGGACCCCGAGCGGTCCGAAATCGGCCGCCATCTCGCGGGTCAGGGCGTTCAGCGCCGCCTTCGAGGTCGCGTAGGCCGCGCCCGCGAAGGGATGCACCCGCCCGCCGGCGATCGAGGTCACGTTGACGATCGAGCCGCGGGCGGCGGTGAGTTCGTCGGCCAGACCGCGCGCCAGCATGATCGGCGCGAAGAAATTCACCTGGAACACCGTCTTCCAGTCGTCGAGCGCGGTGTCGATCGCGTTCAGCCGCGAACCGCCGGCGCCCTTCGGCGAGATGCCGGCGTTGTTGACGAGCGCATGGAGGGCGCCGCCCTCCAGCCGCTCCCGCACCTCGGCGATCGCCGCCACCGTACTGTCGACGTCGGCGAGGTCGACCTGGATGTGGTCCTCCGGTCCGGCGCCCCAAGGGCACTCCTCCGGGAAGGCGTGGCGCGAGCAGGTGATGACGCGCCAGCCGACCGCCGAGAACCGCTTGACGGTGGCGTGCCCGATGCCGCGGCTGGCGCCGGTCAGCAGCAGGGGGGTTCACTTCAACTCCATCGAAGCGCGTTCTGAGCCACAGCCGGCAAGGCCCGACCGTCGTTCGCC
>NZ_JBJKEX010000396.1:0-2666 GCF_045505405.1 Hansschlegelia beijingensis
CGCCGGGAGCCGCACCAGCGCCGGTGCGTCGGCCAGAGCTGCGGCCGCGACCCCCTCGACGATGGTGTCGAACGTCGCGAAGCCGTGCTGGGCGTCGAGCGTGACGGACGCGAAGCCGGCGCGCGCCACCGCCTCCACCACCAGCGGAGACGTGAGAGAAAGCCAGCCATTGAAGTGCGGGCCGCCGAACTCGAGCGCCGTCGCCGGGAAGGCGCCGGGGCGCGGCTCCGATGTCCTCAAACGCGGCCCCGCGCGCTGCCGCTCCGCCGTCTCACCGCTCCGCCTTGATCTGATCGACCGCGGTCGCCAGCAGTTCGTCCATCGTGCGACGGATCTGGTGGTCGGAGAGCTGGACCTTGGCCTCGTCGAAATCCCGCCGGACCTTGCGGAACACGTCGTTGTCGCCCTCTTCCTCGAAGTCCGCCATCACCACCGACTTGGCGTAAGCCTCGGCTTCGACGCCCTGCTTGCCGAGCTTCTCGGCGGCCCACAGCCCGAGCAGCCTGTTGCGCCGGGCATAGGCGAAGAACTTCATTTCCTCGTCATGGACGAACATGGCCTCCATGGCCCGTTCACGCGTATCGAAGGTGGTCATCCGGGATATCCTCGAGCGCCGCGCGTCAGTCCGCCCCCGCCAGCCCGCGCATCTGTGATGATTACACCCCCCAAATGTGGCGCAACAGCGTGGGCCGGCGGATTGCTCGTCGTTCCTTCGTCTTGGCAGCGGCCGGCGGCGAGCCTACATTCGCGGGCGGTGCGGCGCGTCCTCAATCCACGCCGCCGCCGTGAAAGGCCCGCAATGAACCCCAATTTCCGGAACTTCGCCCTGTGGGTGATCATCGTCCTGCTGTTGCTGGCGCTTTTCACCCTGTTCCAGAATCCGGGGCAGCGCGCTCAGACGAACGACATCTCGTTCAGCCAGCTTCTGACCGAGGTCGACAACGGCCGGGTCCGCGGCGTCGTGATCGAAGGCCAGAACATCACCGGCCAGTACACTGACGGCGCTCAGTTCCAGACCTATGCGCCGAACGACCCGTCGCTGGTGCAGCGCCTCTACGGCAAGGGCGTCGCCATCACGGCCCGTCCGCCTGGCGAGAACATGCCCTGGTTCGTCGCGCTGCTGCTGCAGTGGCTGCCGTTCATCGCGCTGATCGGCGTCTGGGTGTTCCTGTCGCGCCAGATGCAGGGCGGCGCGGGCAAGGCGATGGGCTTCGGCAAGTCCAAGGCGAAGCTTCTCACCGAAGCGCACGGCCGGGTGACGTTCGAGGACGTCGCCGGCGTCGACGAGGCGAAGAGCGACCTCGAGGAGATCGTCGAGTTCCTGCGCGACCCGCAGAAGTTCCAGCGCCTCGGCGGCCGCATCCCGCGCGGCGTCCTGCTCGTCGGCCCTCCCGGCACCGGCAAGACGCTGATCGCGCGTGCTGTGGCGGGCGAGGCCAACGTGCCGTTCTTCACGATCTCGGGCTCCGACTTCGTCGAGATGTTCGTCGGCGTCGGCGCCAGCCGCGTGCGCGACATGTTCGAGCAGGCCAAGAAGAACGCGCCCTGCATCATCTTCATCGACGAGATCGACGCGGTCGGTCGTCACCGCGGCGCGGGCCTCGGCGGCGGCAATGACGAGCGCGAGCAGACGCTCAACCAGCTGCTGGTCGAGATGGACGGGTTCGAGGCGAACGAGGGCATCATCCTGATCGCCGCCACCAACCGTCCCGACGTGCTGGACCCTGCGCTGCTGCGTCCGGGCCGGTTCGATCGCCAGGTCGTGGTCGCGAACCCCGACATCATCGGCCGCGAGAAGATCCTGAAGGTCCATGTCCGCAAGGTGCCGCTGGCGCCGGACGTCGACCTCAAGACCATCGCGCGCGGCACGCCGGGCTTCTCGGGCGCGGATCTGATGAACCTCGTCAACGAGGCCGCGCTGCTCGCGGCGCGCCGCTCCAAGCGGATGGTGACCTCGGCCGAGTTCGACGCCGCCAAGGACAAGATCATGATGGGCGCCGAGCGCCGCATGGTGATGACGGACGAGGAGAAGCGGGTGACCGCCTATCACGAGGCCGGCCACGCCATCGTCGCGCTCTACACGCCGGCGAACGATCCGATCCATAAGGCGACGATCATCCCCCGCGGCCGCGCGCTCGGCATGGTGCAGTACCTGCCGGAGCGCGACCAGATCTCCATCTCCTACGAGCAGCTGACCTCGCGGCTCGCCATGGCGATGGGCGGCCGCGTCGCCGAGGAGGTGTTCTTCGGCGACGAGAAGGTGACGGCCGGCGCCCAGTCCGACATCCAGATGGCGACCAACATCGCCCGCGGGATGGTGACGCGCTGGGGCTTCTCGAAGGAGCTCGGCACGGTCGCCTATGGCGAGAACCAGGACGAGGTGTTCCTCGGCATGTCGGTCGCGCGCCAGCAGAACGTCTCGGGCACGACGATGCTGAAGATCGACAACGAGATCAAACGCTTCATCGACGAAGGCTACGAGACCGCGAAGCGCATCATCACCGAGCACCGCGACCAGATGGAGGCGCTCGCCAAGGCGTTGCTCGAGTACGAGACGCTGACCGGCGAGGAGATCAAGAACCTGCTCGCGGGTCATCCGCCGGTCCGCGACGCGACCGACGAGCCCCCGGCGCCTCGCGGCTCCGCCGTGCCGACGGCCGGCAAGC
>NZ_JBJKEX010000397.1:0-2665 GCF_045505405.1 Hansschlegelia beijingensis
GGCGCGGCGAGGCCGGCCGCGAGCTGCGCGAGCGTCGACTTGCCGGAGCCGCAGGAGCCGATCAGCGCCAGCACCTCGCCCGCCGGAAGGTCGAGCGAGACGCCCGCGAGCGCGAGGCGTTCGCCATCCCGCAGGGCGTAGCTCATGTGCAGGTCCTGGAGCCGCAGCAGCGGTTCAGCGAAGATGGACGTGGGCGCGACGCGCAACGGAGCGTTCATGACGGAACCCCGGAATTCTGGTCCCCAGGAGGGGACGGGCGAGCGGAACGGAAACGCGGCGGCGGCGCTACAGCGCGGCCAAGAGCTTCAACAGCACCAACGTTTCGATACGTTCGCCACGGCTATCGCCCTGCTGCTCTCCGCCTGCGGAGAGAATGATCCCGTTCCACGACGAGAGAGTGACGCGGGACAGCCGGTCTCGACGGGGTGTGTTAACTTTCGTTCGGAGTAGCGAACGTGTCAATCAGTCGAAAGGCGGGGAACCGTGTTTTTCATCCTAAGAAATTCTGAATAAGACGGCCCCAAAGTGGAACATCCCGGTTTCCGTGCTTATTCGCAGTCACGGCGCCGGTTTCGCCGCCGCGAAGGCCGATCGACCGTTCTAAATAAAGAACACCGCATGCTGTCCTTCAACGCTGTCTTCGCCGGTCTGCCGGTCACGGTGTTCGAGACCATGTCGCGGCTCGCCCGCGACCTTGGCGCCATCAATCTCGGCCAGGGCTTTCCGGACGATCCGGGACCCGAGGACGTCCGGCGCAGGGCCGCCGAGGCGGTGCTCCATGGCCCGAACCAGTATCCGGCCATGATGGGCGCGGCCGATCTGAGAGCCGCGGTCGCCGCGCACTACCGGCGGTTCCAGGGCCTGAGCCTCGACCCGGAGAGCGAGGTCCTGATCACCTCCGGCGCGACCGAGGCGATCGCCTGCGCGCTGCTCGCGCTGCTGGAGCCCGGCGACGAGGCCGTGCTGCTGCAGCCGCTCTACGACGCCTATCTGCCGCTCGTGCTTCGCGCCGGCGGCCGGCCGCGGCTCGTCAGCCTGACGCCGCCGGACTGGCGGCTGGACGCGGACGCGATCCGCGCCGCCGTCGGCCCGCGCACCAAGCTTGTGCTGCTCAACAATCCGCTCAATCCCGCCGGCGCCGTCTATGGCCGGGCGGAGCTCGAGTGGCTCGCCCGGGCGCTCGAGGGAACCGACGCCGTCGTGGTCGCGGACGAGGTCTGGGAGCACGTCGTGTTCGACGGCCGCGCCCATGTCTCGGCGCTCTCCGTGCCCGGCCTCGCCGAGCGCGCCGTGAAGATCGGCTCGGCCGGCAAGATCTTCGCGCTGACCGGCTGGAAGGTCGGTTTCGTCTGCGCCCCGGCGGAGATCCTGCGGGTGATCGCCAAGGCGCATCAGTTCCTCACCTTCACCACGCCGCCCAATCTGCAGGCGGCGGTGGCCTATGGGCTCGGCAAGGAGGCCGCCTGGTTCGACAACTCGCGGGCGCGGCTGCAGGCCGAGCGCGACCGGCTGGCGGCCGGCCTCGCGGAAGCGGGGCTGACGCCGCTGCCGAGCGCCGGGACCTACTTCCTCAATGTCGACCTCGCCCGGCTCGGGATCGCGGACGACGCGGCGTTCTGCGAGCGCCTCGTGCGCGAGGCCGGGGTGGCGGCGATCCCGGTGTCGAGCTTCTACGCGGAGAACAGGGTGACGACCGTCGCCCGCTTCTGCTTCGCCAAGGACGACGACACGCTCGACCGCGCCGTCGAGCGCCTGGCTGCGTTCGCCCGCAGCCTCTGACGGCCGCCCGCGGCACGCGAATTGCCCGGTCGGGCGGAGAGGGAGCGACGGCATGCTGGAGCGGATCTTCGGGCTGAGCGCGCACGGGACCAGCGTGCGCGGCGAACTGCTCGCCGGCCTGACGACCTTCCTCACGATGGCCTACATCGTCTTCGTCAACCCGGAGATCCTCGGCGCGGCCGGCGTGCCGAAGGAGGCGGCGTTCGTGGCGACCTGCCTGGCGGCCGCCTTCGGCAGTCTGCTCATGGCCTTCATCGCGAACGTGCCGGTGGCGATCGCGCCCGGCATGGGGCTCAACGCGTTCTTCGCCTACGTCGTCGTCGTGCAGATGCACTACAGCTGGCAGGCGGCGCTCGGCTGCGTGTTCCTCTCGGGCTGCCTGTTCGTTCTGGTGACGGTCACCGGCGTGCGCGAGGCGATCGTCGGCGGCGTCCCGCGGTCGCTCAGGATCGCGATCACGGCCGGCATCGGACTGTTCCTGGCGATCATCGCGCTCAAGAGCGCCGGCCTCGTGGCCGCCAACCCGGCGACTTTCGTCACGCTCGGCGACCTGCATGAGCCCGGCGTGATCCTCGCCGCCCTCGGCTTCCTGTGCGTCGCGGGGCTCTCCGCATGGGGATTCCGGGGCGCGCTGCTGGCGGGCATCCTGGCCGTCACGGCGCTCAGCTTCGTCTTCGCCGGCAACGTCTTCCAGGGCGTGTTCGCCGCGCCGCCGTCGATCGCCCCGACCCTGTTCGCGCTCGACATTCCGGGCGCGCTCTCGGGCGGGCTGATCAACGTCATCCTCGTGTTCTTCATGGTGGAGCTGTTCGACGCGACCGGCACGCTGATCGCCGTCGCGGGCCGCGCCGGGCTGATGCGGCAGCCGGGCGACCGCAGGCTCAGC
>NZ_JBJKEX010000398.1:0-2641 GCF_045505405.1 Hansschlegelia beijingensis
GTAGCGGTCGAGGCTGGTCGGGCCCTGCCCGAAGCCGACGTCGGCCACCGCGGTCAGCGGCACGCTGCCGCCGGCGTCGCGGCGGACCCGCAGGGATTCGAACGTCGAAAGCTCGGTGCGCGCCGCCTCGTCGAGCTGCACCCGGATCGGCACCTGACGGTCGCCGGCGGAGAACTTCGCGAGGTTCTGGCTGATGTCGCCGATCGTCGCGATCCGCACCGTCTCGGCGATCTGGGCGACCGAGACGCCGAGCTTCGCGGCCTCGTCGAGCTTCGGCGTGATGCGGATCTCGGGCCGGTCGATGGCCGCCGTCGAGATCACGTTCAGAAGCTGCGGGACGCGATCGCGCGTCTCCTTCTCGAGCGCCACGGCGGCGCGCTCCACGGCGGCCCCGTCCGCGCCGGAGACGATGAGCGTGAACTCGCGCTGGCCGGCGTCGTTGCCGAAATTGCTGCGCAGGTCGGGGATCGCGGCGAGCTCGCGCCGGAACTCACCCTCGAACTGCTTCTGCGTGAGCGCCCGCTCGGCGCGCGGCTTGAGATTGATGATCAGCACGCCCTTGCGCACCTCGCCGGCCGCCATCGAGACGCCGCCCTGCGCGCCCGAGCCCACGGTGGCGTAGACGGACTCCACCTCCGGCCGGCGCTTCAGCATCGTCGTTATGCGGGTGGCGACCGCGTCCGACTGCGCGAGCGTTGCGCCCGGCGGCAGCTCGATCTTCAGGATCGCGCGCGAGGTGTCGTTCTCCGGCAGGAAGCCTGAGGGCAGCAGGCCGGCGAGCATGATCGAGCCGATGAACAGCGCGATCCCCGCCGCCACCGTGGTGAACCGCCAACGCACCGAGACGGCGAGCGCGCGCGCATAGGCGCGCATCAGCCAGCCGTCCTCCTCTTCGCGCGCGCCGTGATCACGCAGGAAGAAGGCGGCGAGCAGCGGCGTGATGAGCCGCGCCACCAGCAGCGAGAACGCCACCGCGATGGCCACCGTGATGCCGAACTGCTTGAAGTACTGCCCGGCGATGCCGCCCATGAAGCTGACCGGCACGAACACCGCGATGATGGTGGCGGTCGTCGCCACCACGGCCAGTCCGATCTCGTCCGCCGCCTCGATGGCGGCGCGGTAGGGCGACTTCCCCATCCGGATATGCCGGACGATGTTCTCGATCTCGACGATCGCGTCGTCGACCAGAATGCCGGTGACGAGCGTGATCGCCAGCAGGCTGACGGCGTTGAGCGAGAAGCCCAGCATCTCCATCGCCCAGAACGTCGGGAGCACCGACAGCGGGATGGCCAGAGTCGAGATGATGGTGGCGCGGAAGTCGCGCAGGAACAGGAACACGACGATCACCGCCAGCACGGCGCCTTCGATCAGCGTGTGCATGGCCGAGCGGTAGTCGGCCTCGGTGTAGCGGACCGTCGTGTCGATCGGCGTGATGCTGACGGCGGGGTTCGCGGCCGCGAGCTCCTTGAGCTTCTCCGCGGCCGCCGCCGCCACCGTCACGTCCGAGAATCCCTTGGAGCGGTAGATGCCGAAGGCGACGATCGGCTTGCCGTCGAGCCGGGCGGAGACGCGCGGCTCCGCCGAACCGTCTGTGACGTCGCCGAGCTCCGAAAGCTGCGTCTCGCGGCCGCCCGGCAGGATGATGCGGGTCGCGCCCAGCCGCTCGACCGTCAGGGCGCCGCCCAGCGTGCGGATCGACTGCTCCTGCGCGCCGACTTCGCCCCGGCCGCCGGCGAGATCCACATTGGTCGCCCTGAGCTGCGCGTTGACGTCCGCGGCCGTGACGCCGAGCGCCTGCAGGCGCGCCGGATCGAGCGCGATGCGGATCTCGCGGTCGACGCCGCCTTCGCGCTTCACCTGGGCGACCCCGCGCACCGCCTGGAGCGCGCGCACGATGCGGTCGTCGACATACCAGGAGAGCTCTTCGGGGGTCATCGAAGGCGCGGACGCCGCGTAGGTCGCGATCGCCATGCCCTCGATGTCGATGCGCTGGATGAGCGGCTCTTCGATCGATTGCGGCAACTCGGTGCGGATTTTCGTCACCGCGTCGCGCACGTCGTTCACGGCCCGGTCGACCTGGGTCTCCAGCTGAAATTCGATCGTGGTCAGCGACAGGCCGTCGCTCACCGACGAGGTGATGTGCTTGACCCCGGCGATGCCGGCGACCGCGGTCTCGACCCGCTTCGTGACCTGAAGCTCGAGTTCGCTCGGCGCCGCGCCGGACTGGTTGATCGTGACCGAGACGAGCGGCAGGTCGATGTTCGGCATCCGCGTGACCGGCAGCGACGCGAACGAGAACAGCCCGACCGCCAGCAGCACGGCGAACAGCACGAGCGGCGGAATCGGCTTGCGGATCGCGCGGGCAGAGATGTTGAGCGCCATGGCTCAGCGCTCCGAGATGACGGCGGCGCCCGCCCGGGTGTCCGCTGGCGTGACCGCGGTGATCCGGTCGCCCTCGCGCAGGAAGCCGCCGGCGCGCGCCACGACGAGTTCGCCGTCGGAGACGCCGCGCAGAATCTCCATCCCGTCTGTGTCCTGCAGCCCGGTGACGACGCTGCGCTCGGCGACGACGCCGTCGCTCACCACCTGGACGCGAGGGCCCGCGGCCCCGAACAGCACCGCGGATTGCGGCACCACGACG
>NZ_JBJKEX010000039.1:0-16934 GCF_045505405.1 Hansschlegelia beijingensis
TCGTCTCGCTGCCTCAGCCGGCCGAAGCCTTCGAAGGCAACGTCATCAAGCTGCGGGACCCCGCGATCGCGCCGCGGCCAGCGCCGCCGCACGGGCTCTCGACGGTGGAGGAGACCGCGTTCGACGAGATCGCGCGCCGCCTTCGCGGCTTCAGCGGGCGGCTCTCGCAGGAGACGCCGGAGCGCCCGGCGGCATCGCTCCCGGAGACCGCCGAAATGGTGGTTCCGGCCAATCCGCCGACGGACTGGACGCTCGACGACATCGACGGCCGGGCGCCGGACGCCTCCTATGCGGACGATCTGCTGCGGGTGCTGGACAAGCTGCCGCTCGGCGCCCTGATCCTGCGCGCCGGAGAGGTCGCGCACGCCAACCGCCCGGCGCTCGACATGCTCGGCCACAGCGACCTCGCCAGCCTGGTCTCGCGCGGCGCCGGAGATCTGTTCGCCGAGCAGCTGCCCCGGGACGACGCCGCGCCCTCGAACCTTCGGGTGCTGGCCCAGGACGGGCTGGAGATCGACGTCGAGGCGCGGCTGAACGCGATCAGCTGGCGCGGCGCCCCGGCGACGCTGGTGACGCTGAAGCGGGCCGAGGGCTACTCCGCGGAGGTCCATTCCGCGATCCAGCGCGAGAAGGAGATGGCGGAGATCCTCGACACCGCCACCGACGGGGTCATGACGCTGGATTCCGCCGGACGCATCCTGTCGGTCAACCGCAGCGCGCAGGCGCTGTTCGGGATCGACGCCCGCAAGGTGATCGGCAGCCTGTTCACGCTGTCGCTCGCGCCGGAAAGCCGCCGGGTGGCGTTCGACTATCTCGACAGCCTGAAGGGCAGCGGCGTCGCGGCCATTCTGAACGACGGGCGCGAGGTGCTCGGCCTCGCGAGCCAGGGCGGCGCGATCCCGCTCTATCTCACCATCGGGCGCATCGGGCCGGCCCATGAGGGCCGCTATTGCGCGGTGCTGCGGGACATCACGCACTGGAAGAAGGCCGAGGAGGAGCTGCTCGCCGCCAAGCGCCAGGCCGAGCGCGCCAACGCGCAGAAATCCGAGTTCCTGACCCGCGTGGCGCACGAGATCCGCACCCCGCTCACCGCGATCATCGGCTTCGCGGACGTGATGATCGAGGAGCGCTTCGGGGCGGTCGGCAACTCGCGCTACAGGGACTATCTGCGCGACATCCGCCAAGCCGGCCACCACCTCATCGCTCTAGTCGGGGATCTGCTCGAGCTCGCGCGGGTGGAGACCGGGCGGCTCCAGCTTGATTTCGCGCCGGTCGATCTGAACGAGGCGCTGTCCCAGGCGGCTGCGCTGTTGCAGCCGCAGGCGAACCGCGACCGCGTCATCATCCGGACCTCCCTGGCGCGCACGCTGCCGCCGGTGCTGGCCGACCGGAAAACGCTGCGACAGGTGTTGACCAATCTGCTCGCCAACGCGGTGAAGCTGAGCCGCCCCGGCGGCCAGGTGATCGCCGCCACGGTGTTCACGGACGCGGGGCAGGCCGTGGTCCGGATCCGCGACTCCGGCGCCGGGATGTCGCCGAGGGACCTTGCGAAAGCCGTGGAGCCGTTCCGGCCGCTGACGGCGAGCAAGGACTCGGAACCCGGCGGCGGCCTGCCCCTCACCAAGGCGCTCGCCGAAGCCAACCAGGCGCTGTTCTCCATGCAGAGCGAAGTTGGCGTCGGCACTGTGGTGGAGGTGACGTTTCCTACCGCGCGCGTCCTTGCCGACTGATCACCTGGTCGGTCCCGAAGGACGTCGCGCCGATGCGCCGTTGACTCTCGCTCAGCGCTCACGATATGAGCAAATAACGAGTGAGAACAGTAGTTTAGAGATCTTCCAAACTACTCGTAAGCGCGCGCTGAGTTGGACACGTCATGATCGTTTGTTCGTGCAACGTTTTAAGCGCGGCGCAGATCAAGAACACCATCGGCGATCCTGCGGCGAACCCGCAGACGCCCGGTCAGGTCTATCGATGCCTGGGCTGCAGCCCGCAATGCGGACGCTGCGCCCGGACCATCAAGGCCATGCTGGCCGACATCAAGGGTCTTGAGCAGCCAGCCGAGACCGCCTGCGGGGCTTGCCCCGCCGCCTTCCCCGCGGTGACGCATGGCTCCGGCGACGTGCTCGGCATGTCCGGTGACGTGGTCGAAGTCGCGACCGTGGATCGCCGACGCTAGCTCCTGCCGCTCAGCCGCTTCCAGCCTCTCCGCCCTTGCGGCCGCGGCCGCGCGAGTTTAGAACACTTCTAACTGGTCGCGGACGAACTGCAGGAGAGCGCCATGAAGGGCGACGCCAAAGTCATCGAGTTTCTGAACCGGGGCCTTCGCTCGGAGCTCACGGCCATCAATCAGTACTGGCTGCATTATCGCATGCTGGACGATTGGGGATACACGGAGCTCGCGAAGAAGTGGCGCGCCGAGTCCATCGAAGAGATGAACCACGCGGACAAGTTCGTCACGCGCATCATCTTCCTCGAAGGCTTCCCCAATCTTCAGGTGCTCGACCCGCTTCGGATCGGCCAGAGCATCAAGGAAGTCCTCGAGTGCGACCTCGCCGCCGAGTACGAGGCTCGCAAGCTCTATCAGGAAGCCGCCACCTATTGCGCAACCGTGGCGGACTACCCGAGCCGCGATCTGTTCGAGGAGCTTATGGCGGATGAGGAAGGTCACATCGACTTCCTCGAGACGCAGCTGAATCTCGTGGCCCAGCTCGGCGAGCAGCTGTACGCCCAGCGCCACATCGGCGAGCTGCACGACGACTGAGGCGCCGAAAGCGGGCGCACACTGTCGCGCCCGCGGCCTGCCTGCGGGATCGGAACAAATCCGCGGCGACGCTCCTTCATTCGTCTCGATGGAGGAGTGTCATGGATCCCAAGATCGAGAATATCCGAGAACGCGCCCATGAGATCTGGCTCTCGGAGGGGCGACCTGAAGGCCGCCACGACCAGCACTGGGCCCAGGCCGAAAGCGAACTGAGCGGCGGGTCGAGCTGGCCGTCGGTGTCGTCGGCTGCGGTCCCGCCACCCGAGGACCCGCAATCCAAGACGGCCGAAGCTCAGGGAGACTCGCCTGCGGGCGCGCCGGGCGAGAACCAACCCAGTTGATCAGGGACGCCGGCGCGGCGAACCGCGCCGGCCGTTGCCCTACCCGCCGGAGCCTGGCTCGGCCATGCGGCGGTGCAGTTGCGCCGTCACGCCGGCGGGAATGACGTTCGCGATCGCCGATTGCAGCTTGTTCTGCCAGCCCGTCACGACGTCGCCCAGCCCCTTCATCATGGCCTTGAAGCCGATTTCCGCGACCTCGGCGGCATCCTGCTTCTTCTGCGTGGCGAGCTTGGTGTCGAGCATATCGGCGCGCTCGAAGAAGTCCGTCTCGGTGGCGCCCGGCATCAGGCAGGTCACCGTGACGCCGGTATCCTTGAGCTCGTTCCTGATCGCGAAAGAGAAGCTGTCCAGGAAGGCCTTTGAGCCGTTGTACACGGCCTGGAAGGAGCCTGGCATGAAGCCGGCGATCGAGCCCGTGATGAGGATCCGCCCCTCGCCTCGGGCGCGCATCTGCGCGCCGATCCTCTGGATCAGATAGATCGTCCCGGTGATGTTCGTATCCACGATCTGCCGCACGCGGACGAAATCCTGGTCGAGGAAAGGCCCGCCAAGCCCGGTTCCGGCATTGGCGAGCAGCGCGTCGACCGGCCTCTCGCCGATCGCGGCGATCAGCTTGTCGTTGCCCTCCGTGGTCGCCAGATCGGCCTGTACGGTGACGACCCGCCCGGCGAACGCCTTGAAGGCCTCCGCGGCTTCCTCGATTTGCGGCTCGTCGGCCGCGACCACCAGGTCGAAGCCGTTCTTGGCGCAGACAAGCGCAAGTTCGTAGCCAATGCCGGTCGACGCGCCGGTGACGACCGCAAGCGGCCGTGGCGGATTCGTGGAAGCCATAGGACCTTCCTGACGCTTCAGGGTTTCATGACGACCTTGATGCAGCCGTCCTGTTTGTCGCGGAACTTCTGGTAGAGCTCCGGCCCATCTTCGAGCGTCGCCGTATGGGTGATGACGAACGAGGGGTCGATCTCACCCTTTTCGATCCGCTGGAGCAGAGTGGGCAGGTACTTTTGGACGGGGGTCTGGGCCATCCTGAAGGTCAGGCCCCGATTGATCGCGGAGCCCATCGGCACCTTGTCCAGGAAGCCGCCATAGACGCCCACGATCGAGACGGTGCCGAAGTTGCGGCAGCAGTGGATCGCCTGGCGGAGGACATGCGGCCGGTCGGTGCCCATGAAGGTCGCCATCTTCACGCGATCCACCAGGCTGTCGAAGCTCGCCGTCGCGGCCGCCTCGGTTCCGACCGCATCGATGCAGGCGTCCGCCAGCCTGCCGTTCGTGAGCTCCCGAATGCGCTCGTAGACGTCCTCATTCATGAAATCGATGGTCTCGGCCCCGGCCTCGCGCGCCAGAGCGAGCCGCTCGGGCACGGTGTCGACCGCCAGGACCCGCTCCGCGCCCAGCAGAAAGGCGCTGCGGATCGCCATCTGGCCAACGGGGCCGCAGCCCCAGATGGCGATCGTGTCGCCCCGCTGGATGTCGCAGAAATCGGCGGCCATGTAGCCGGTCGGAAAGATGTCCGAGAGGAACAGCACCTGCTCGTCAGTGAGCCCGGACGGCACTTTGATGGGTCCGACGTCAGCGTAGGGCACGCGCAGATATTCGGCCTGGCCGCCCGCGTAGCCGCCCAGCATGTGCGAGTAGCCGAGCAGGCCGGCGGGCGAGGCGCCCCACATCTTGCGGGCGATCTCGCTATTCGGATTTGAGCGCTCGCAGCCGGAGTAGAAGCCGCGCTTGCAGAAGAAACACTGGCCGCACGAGATGGTGAAGGGCACGACCACGCGGTCGCCGATCTTCAGCTCCTTGTTGTCGGGCCCGACTTCGACGACCTCTCCCATCGACTCGTGGCCCAGAACGTCGCCGCTCTGCATCGTCGGGATCACGCCGTTGTAAAGATGCAGATCTGAACCGCAGATCGCGCAGGCGGTCACCTTGATGATGGCGTCGCGTCCGTGCTGGATCGTCGGATCAGGCACGCTCTCGCACCGGATGTCGCCTTTGCCGTGCCACGTGAGCGCCTTCATCAATGTCCTCCCTGTCGATGCCTCGGGTTTAGAAGGCCGGAAACCCCGAAACGTTCCCCGCGATCTCCCGCCGCCGCCTTGGGAACCAAAGCCTCGGGGCGACGTTCGCCTCTGTCATCGGGAGGCGAAGCGTGGCCCCACGCGCCAATTGGAAGGGCTTTCTCAAGGTCGGCGAGGTGACCTGCCCGGTGGGCCTGTACACCGCCGCGTCGACGTCCGACCGCATCGCGTTCCACACGCTCAACCGCGACACGGGTCATCGCGTGCGGCGCGAATTCGTCGACGCCGAAACGGGCAAGCCCGTCGAGCGGGACGACCAGATCAAGGGCTATGAGGTCGCGCAGGGCGAGTATGTGACGCTCGAGCCCGAGGAAGTAGCCGCGGCGGTTCCGCAAAGCGACAAGACGCTGGCGATCGAGGCTTTCATCGGCTGCAGCGACGTCGACGACGTCTATTTCGACAAGCCGTACTATCTGGCGCCGACTGACCGGTCGGCCGAGGAGGCGTACAGCCTCATTCGCGAAGGCATGCGGAAGAAGAAGGTCGCGGCTCTCGCAAGCACCGTTCTATTTCGCCGGGTCCGGACCCTGCTGATACGGCCGCACGGAAGCGGTCTGATCGCGACGACGCTGAACTTCGACTACGAAGTCCGGTCCGCCGAGGAGGCCTTCTCGGACATCCACGACTTCAGCATCAAGGGCGAGATGCTCGACCTCGCGCGGCACATCATCGACACCAAGCGCGGCGAGTTCGATCCCAAGGCCTTCGATGATCGTTACGAGAGCGCGTTGGCGGAACTAGTGAAGGCCAAGATGGAGGGGCGCAAGATCGCCCCGCCGAAGAAGGCTCCCGCCTCCAAGGTCGTCGATCTGATGGAGGCGCTTCGACTGAGCGCCGGGGCGTCGGGCAAGCCCAGCGACGCCAAGAAGGCGCCCCGCGCCAAGCCGGCCGCCCGGAAGAAGGCCGCGGAGCCGCGGCGCAAGGCGAGCTGACGATGGCGCTCGAGACCTACCGCCGCAAGCGCGACTTCAGCAAGACAAAGGAGCCCGCGGGTTCGGACGCGCCGCAGAGCGCCGGCCACGGCTACCTCATCCAGAAGCATGCGGCGAGCCGGCTGCATTACGATCTGCGCCTCGAATATGAAGGCGTTCTGAAAAGCTGGGCCGTGGCCAAGGGGCCAAGCCTCGTGCCGGGCGAGAAGCGTCTTTCGGTCCACGTGGAGGATCATCCGCTCGAATATGGCGACTTCGAAGGCACGATCCCGAAGGGCGAGTATGGCGGCGGTTCGGTCATCCTGTGGGATCGCGGGAGCTGGTCGCCGATCGGGGACGCCGCGAAGGGATTCGCCAAGGGCCATCTGGAATTCGAGATCCATGGCGAGAAGCTTCGGGGACGCTGGCACCTCGTGCGGATGGCGCCGCGCAAGGGCGAGAAGCACGAGAACTGGCTGCTCATAAAGGGCGACGACGAAGAGGCCCGGACGGAAGCCGATCCGGACATCCTCGAAGAGCGGCCGGAGTCGGTGAAGACCGGGCGGCTGATCGAGGACCTCAAGGGCGAGCCGCCCGGCTGGTCCTCAAAGACGGGCCGGATCGAAGCGGACGCCGCCGAGCCTGCCGCAGGCGGCCTGGACCCTTCCAGGGTAACGAAAGCCAAGAAGGCGAGCCTGCCCTCCTTCGTGGAGCCCGCGCTTGCGACTCTCGCCGCCAAGGCTCCGAAGGGCTCGCGCTGGATCCACGAGATCAAGTTCGATGGATATCGGCTGCAGGCGCGGATCGAGAACGGCGAGGTCAGGCTGCTCACCCGCAGCGGGCTGAACTGGACCTCCAAGTTCGGCACGACGGTAACGGAGGCGCTGGCGGCGCTCCCGGCGTCGACGGCCCTGATAGACGGCGAGATGGTCGTCGAGAACGGCGCCGGCGCCTCCGATTTCTCGGCGCTTCAGGCGGATCTCAGCGAGGGACGGCAGGATCGATTTACGTTCTACGCTTTCGACCTGCTCCACCTCGATGGCTACGACCTCACCCCCTGCTCCTTGCTCGACCGCAAGGCCGCTCTCTCGCAACTGATCGGCAAGGACGCGGGCCGCGTCCGATGCTCCGAACACTTCCCCGAGAACGGCGACTTGGTCCTGCAGCACGCCTGCCGCCTGAGCCTCGAAGGCGTGGTGTCCAAACAGGCCGACGCGCCCTATCGCTCCGGGCGCGGGAAGACCTGGGTCAAATCCAAATGTTCTGACCGCCAGGAGTTCGTGATCGGCGGCTTCACCCCCTCGAGCACGTCGCGCCGCGCGATCGGTTCGCTGGTGCTCGGCGCTTTCGAGGAAGGCGAACTGCGCCATGTCGGGCGCGTCGGCACCGGCTTCAGCGTGAAGGTCGCCGAAGACCTTCTGAACAGGCTCGAGCCTCTCGAGCAGAAGGCCTCGCCCTTCGCCGATCGCCTCACCGCCGACGAGGCGCGGCAGGTCCGCTACGTCAAGCCGGAACTGGTGGCGGAGATCGAGTTCCGGGCTTGGACGGCGGACCGGCATCTCCGCCACGCCGCCTTCCGCGGGCTGCGGGAGGACAAGCCGGCTGCGGAGGTGGTGCGAGAGACGGAGGCGCCGGAGGGCAAGACCCCGCAGCGCCCGTCCTCCGTCACTCTCACCCATCCGAACCGGGTGTACTGGCCGGACGTCGGCGTCACCAAGCAGGGTCTTGCGGACTACTACATGGAGGTCTGGCCCCACATCGCGCCCTTTGTGGTCGCGCGGCCGCTTTCCCTGCTGCGGTGCCCCGGAGGAGTGACGGACCAGTGCTTCTTCCAAAAGCATCGTTGGAAGGGGATGAACCGGGCGATCGGCGTCTTCGACGATCCGAAGGACAAGTCCGACGAGCCGCTCGTGATGATCAACGACCGCGACGGACTGATAGGTCTGGTCCAAGGCGGCGTGCTGGAGATCCACCCCTGGGGGTCGACGATCGCGGCGCTCGAGACGCCGGACATGATCATCATGGACCTCGATCCGGGCGAGGACGTCCCATGGGAGGAGATCATCTCGGCCGCCTTCGAGGTGAAGCGGCGGCTTGAGGCCGCCGGGCTCGCCGCCTTCGTGAAGACTTCCGGCGGCAAGGGCCTGCATGTGGTGTCGCCGCTGAAGCCGCAGGCGACCTGGGACGTGGTCAAGCCCTTCACGAAGGCCCTCGCGGAGTCGATGGCGGCCGACGAGCCGGACCGCTACGTGGCCACGGTCACCAAGTCGAAGCGCAAGGGCAAGATCCTGGTCGACTACCTGCGCAACGGACGCGGAGCCACGGCTGTCGCGCCCTACTCCACCCGTGCGCGGCCGGGGGCCGCGGTGTCGATGCCGCTCGACTGGAGCGAACTGGGACCAGCGATCGGGCCCGCCTACTTCACGGTCGACAACGCCCCGACCCGGCTCGCGTCGCTGGCCGCCGACCCCTGGGCGGATTTCCGCGCGGCAGCCAAACCGCTGCCGATCGCCGGCGGTTCGCCCAAGACGAAGAGGAAGCGCGCCGCCTAGCGGGACCCGCCCTTGCCTCCCTTCTTGCCCTCGGCCGCGAGGCTCTTGCGCAGCGCGTCCATGATGTTGACCACGTTGCCGGCGGGCGCTTCGGCGGGTTCGTCCTTCGGACGCGCCGCCTTCTTGCGGCCCTTCTTCTTGGAGGCGATCAGTTCCAGGAGGGTGGCCTGCACAGGGTCGGCCACCATCTCCGGCGACCAGTCCGTCGTGCGCTCCGCGATCAGCTTCTCGACGAGAGAGAGCGCCTTCGGGTCGACCTTCTGGGACTTGTCGGGGAAGTATTCGGCCTCGTCCCGAACCTCGTCGCCGTAACGCAACGTCCAGAGCACAATTCCCTTGCCGCGAGGCTCCAGCAGGACCGCGCGCTCGCGGCGGTACATCACGAGCCGCGAGATGCCCACGACGTCGGTCGCCGCCATCGCCTCCCGGATCACGCCAAAGGCCTCTTCTCCGACCTCGTCGTTCGGCGCGAGGTAATGCGGCCGGTCGTACCAGATCCAGCCGATGGACTCCCGCGGCGCGAAGGTCTGGATGTCGATCGTATGCGTGCTTTCGAGCGCCACCGCGTCGATCTCGTCGTCCTCCAGCATGACGTACTCATTCTCGCCGCGCTCGTAGCCCTTCACCTCGCTGCCCGGATCAACATCCTTGCCGGTCACCGAGTCGACGTAGTGGCTCGCGATGCGGTTTCCGGTCTTGCGGTTGAGCGTGTGGAAGCGCACGCGCTCGCTCTCGGTCGTCGCAGGCGTCATGGCGACCGGACAGGTCACGAGCGAGAGCTTCAGGTAGCCCTTCCAGAAGACGCGCGAGGCCATGACGCCGAACTCCTCTGTACGACCAAACTGAACGGCTGCGCGCCGCGCGGGTTCCGATGGTCGGCGGCTTGTTGGGGCGAGAAGCGGTTCCGACGCGCCCGTGCTAGAACGTTTGCGGAACTCGATGCGAGGATGAGAGATGGCGACACGCGCCGGAAGCGCCGATCTGCCGCTGCATGGCGGCCGCGTTCCGCGCTGGCTCGGCGAGCGCATGACACGCCTCGGCGCCGTCATCTCGGAAGCGATCATCCATCACTATGGTCGAGACGAGCTGCTGCGCCGCCTCGCCCACCCGTTCTGGTTCCAGTCCTTCGGTGCCGTGATGGGGATGGACTGGCACTCCTCCGGCGTCACCACGAGCGTGATCGGCTCGCTCAAGCGCGGGCTTGCACCGCTGTCGGGCGAACTCGGCATCCATGTGTGTGGCGGCCGCGGGAAGCAGTCCCGACTGACGCCGGCTGAACTTGCCGCCATCGGCGACAGGGTCGGGTTCGACGGAGCGGCACTCGCGCAGGCGAGCCGCCTGGTCGCCAAGGTCGACGGGGCGGCCGTGCAGGACGGCTTCGACCTCTACCTCCATGGCTTCATCGTGACCGACGACGGCAACTGGACCGTCGTTCAGCAGGGCATGAACGGCGACGCGCGGCAGGCCCGGCGCTATCACTGGCTGTCCGAAGGGCTGAAGGACTTCCTCGATCAGCCGCACGCCGCGATCGAGGGCGCGCCCGGCGGCCAGATCGTGAACCTCACGGACCGCCGCGCAGAGGCTTCGCGCCGCGGCCAGATAGAGCTTCTGCAGACCCTGCCGCCCGAGACGATCGTGGACGAGCTTGCCCGGCTGCAGCCGGCCTCGGCGGCGCCTGAGCCGGAGCAGCCGCTCCTGCCGCATCTCGTCATGCCGGCGCGCCATGACGTCCGACCTGCAGACGTGAACCTCCGCCGGCTGCACGGCGCACTGGCCGCTGCGGCCGAGCGCGGACCTCAGGATTTCTCCGACCTTCTGCTCGTTCCGGGGGTCGGGGCACGCACGGTCGAGGCCCTCGCCATGGTGGCGGAGGTGGTGCATGGCGCCCCCTGCCGCTTCAGCGATCCGGCTCGCTTCTCCCTGGCGCATGGCGGCAAGGACCGTCATCCGTTTCCGGTCCCGCTCAAGGTCTATGACCAGACCATCGACGTGCTGAAGTCGGCCGTCCGCAAGGCGAAGCTCGGGCGCGAGGACGAACTCGCGGCGATCAGGCGGCTCGACGCGCAGGCCCGACAGGCCGAGCGCCACGCGACAGGTCCGTCGCTGGACGCCTTCGTGGCGGAGGAGCGGCGGCGTTCGCACGACTATGGCGGGCGCAGCGTGTTCGGCTGGGAGCCGCCGCCCGAGGATGCTTCGGCGGCCTGAGGCTGCGTCTGGACGCGGACCGCGGCGGTCTGCGATATCGGTCCCGTTCCTGAGACCTCCTGGAATCTCCATGACCGCCTACTCCGAGCTCTCCGCGCACCACGGCCGGATCGCCGCGCTCTCGAACGCGCTTGGCATCCTGCACTGGGACAACGCCGCCGTGATGCCCAAGGGCGCGGCGCCTCGGCGCGCGGAAAGCGTCGCGCTCCTGCAGGTGCTCCGCCACGGCATGGCGACCGACCCGCGCATCGGCGACTGGCTCAGCGAGGCCGAAGCGGATGGCGGGCTGGGCGCCTGGGAGCGCGCCAATCTGCGCGAGATCCGGCGCGTCTGGACGGCCGAGACCGCGCTGCCGGCGGATCTGGTCGAAGCCTCGAGCAGAGCCACCTCGACATGCGAGATGGCGTGGCGGCAGGCCCGGCAGGATTCCGATTTCGTCGGCCTGCTGCCTCACCTCTCCGAGGTGCTTCGGCTGCAGCGCGAGATCGGCCGGGCCAAGGGAGAGAAGCTCGGTCTTTCGCCCTACGACGCGCTGCTCAACGATTATGAGCCTGGCGGCCGCTCCCAGCAGATCGACAGGCTGTTCGACGATCTGGCGGCGTTCCTGCCCGACCTGCTGGACGAGGTTCTGGCCGCCCAGGCGCGGCGGCCGACCGACGCCGAGCCGCAGGGGCCCTTCCCGGTGGAGACCCAGCGCGCCCTCGGCGTCAGGATGATGGAGGCGCTCGGCTACGATTTCGATCGTGGCCGGCTCGACGTCTCGGCGCACCCGTTTTGCGGCGGCGCGGACGACGATGTGCGGATCACCACCCGTTACGACGAGGACGATTTTTCCAGCGCGCTGATGGGCGTGCTGCACGAGACCGGCCATGCGCTCTATGAGCAGGGGCGCCCGCAAGGCTGGATGAGCCAGCCGGTCGGCCACGCGCGCGGCATGAGCCTGCACGAGAGTCAGTCGCTGCTGATCGAGATGCAGGCCTGTCGAAGCCGCGAGTTCCTCCGCTTCGCCGCGCCGATCATGCGCGACGCGTTCGGCACCTCAGGCCCCGGCTGGGAGCCGGACGCGGTTTGGCGCCGCTACACCCGGGTGACGCCGGGTTTCATCCGGGTCGACGCCGACGAGGTGACCTATCCGGCCCATGTGATCCTTCGGTACCGGCTGGAGAAGGCGCTGATCGCCGACGATCTGCCGCTGGCCGAACTGCCCGCCGCCTGGAACGCGCAGATGAAGGAGCTTCTGGGCCTCACGCCGCCGAACGATCGGGTCGGCTGCCTGCAGGACATCCATTGGCCGAGCGGCGGCTGGGGCTATTTCCCCACCTACACGCTCGGCGCGCTGACGGCGGCGCAGCTGTTCGACGCCGCGCGGCGCGCCGTTCCGGACATCCCCTCGGGCATCGAACGCGGCGACTTCGCGCCGTTGCTCGGTTGGCTGCGCGCCAACGTCCACGCGCACGCGTCCCTCCTCGAGACGGACGAACTGCTGATCCAGGCCACTGGCCGGACGCTGGATCCGGCGGTGTTCAAGGCGCATCTGCGCCGGCGCTATGTCGAGGAGGCGTAGGCCTAGGACGCTCCCCCGACCGGGGCCGCCGCCGCGGTCCCGGCCATATAGGCGCGCCAACCGCCGAAGTCGGTGATTTCCTTGGCGCCCTTGACGCCCTCGGCCTCCGCCAAAAAGCCCTTGGGCGTCGAGCCGTCGGCGAGCCGTACCACGCCGATCCCGAGAGGCGCGCCGATGCCGGCGACGAACCGGCCAAAACCCTCCGGCGGCAACGCCCAGACCTCCGTCGCGATCGCCGCGCCCTGCCCATCCGCGACCCGCAGCAGGCCGGGCCGCGGAATGGCGCCTTCAAGCGCGAACAGCCGGTAGTCTGGCGTCGTCTGGCTCGCGCGCAGGAAGCGTGCGCCGCAGCCCGTCAGTTCGCCATTGAGCTTCATGCCGGAGAGATGCGCGCCCACCACCACGAGCTCGATCTCCCCTGCCGCAGCGCGCGCTCCCGCCCGGTCAGGCGCCGGAGCCGGCTGACGGCCAGTGGCGCCAAGCGGCGTTCCGCCCATCGCGTGGATCTTCTCGCCAAGGGCGGCGAGCCGCGCGTCCGCGCCGGCCGGGGCTATCAGCGTGACGCCTGCCGGCAGGCCGTCGGGCCGCGGCCGGGCCGGGACGGCCAGGGCGCAGAGGTCGAGCAGGTTCACGAAGTTCGTGTAGGTCCCGAATTCGCTGTTGAGCCGGACCGGCTCGGCCGCCACCTCGGCGACCGTCCGTGGACGCGGGAAGGTGGGGACCAGCATGGCGTCCACGCCGGCCCAGACGGAAGAAAGCTCCCGCCGCATCTCCGCCAGGCGGTACTGGGCCCCGAAGGCCGATGCGGCGTCGAAGCGCCGCGCGGATTCGATGATCGCCCGGGTCACGGGGTGCATCTCTTCCGGCCGGTCTTCGATGAAGCCGCGGATCGCCTCATAGCGCTCCGCCACGAAGGGACCCTCATAGAGCAGGCTCGCGACCGCAAAGAACGGCTCGAAATCCAGCTCGACCAGAGTGGCTCCGAGCGCCGCGACATCCGCCACGGCGGCGTCGAACGCGGCTTCCGCGCCCTGGTCTCCGCCGAACCGGCGGCTCGCCGCGTTGGGGACGGCGATCCTGAAGGTCGCAGGCGCCGGCGCGATCGTGGAGGCCCGGACGTCGCGCGAGAACGGGTCCGCCGGCTCGTAGCCCGAGGAGGCTGAAAACACCGCATAGGCGTCATCGACCGAGAGGGCGAACACCGACACGCAATCGATCGTCCGGCAGGCCGGCACGACGCCCATGGTCGGGATCGCGCCGAGCGTCGGCTTCAGGCCCACGATGTTGTTGAGCCCGGCCGGAACGCGACCCGATCCGGCCGTGTCCGTTCCGAGCGCGAAGGAGACGAGGCCCCGCGCGACCGCGACCGCGGAGCCGGAGCTCGATCCGCCCGGCACGATGTCCGGGCTGACAGCGTTGAGCGGCGTCGGATAGGGCGTGCGCAGGCCGACGAGGCCGGTGGCGAACTGATCGAGATTGGTCTTGCCGACGGGGATCGCGCCGGCCGCCACCAGGCGCTCCACTGCGACGGCGCTCTTCTCCGGCTGATACGCAAAGGCTGGACATGCGGCCGTCGTCGGCAGGCCGGCGACGTCGATATTGTCCTTGACCGCGAAAGGCACGCCCCAGAGCGGCCGGCCATCCGGGGCCGCGCCCAGCGCCGCTGCGGCGGCGCGGGCGGCCGTCCGATCGGCGAGCGAGATGAAGATGCCCGGATCCCCGCAGCCGTCGATGCGGGCGAACACTTCGTCGATCACCGCTTCCGGCGACGCGCCCTGCGCGTAGGCGGAGCGAAGCGAGGAGAGGTCCAGCGCAAGGTCGCTGAGCGAGGCGGTCATCTGCGCTCCCGAATGTTTGGGCCGAAAAGCACGGCCGCCTTCCTATGGCAAAGCACGCAGCAGCCGTGAAGTGTCGAACCTGTCGCGCGCCGAGCGCGAGGCGCCGTGCCGCAGACCGGACGCCCCCCGACGTGATCGCCAAACGTCTGCGGCGCGGGCGCCTCGCAAGCTGCCGCCAACTTTACCGCCAAATCACCAGGCCCTGCGCGGCACCCTACCGGTCCTGCGGCGTTGTGATCGCGCGTCGTCGCGGCGGAGGCCCGGTTCGTTGAAGGAAGCCATGCACAGCTTTTTCGCCAGCCAGATGGACTTCATCTTCTTCTTCTACGGCCTGGCGTTCATTCTTCTGGGGGCCATCTGCTTCTCGATCGCGCGAATCTTGAGCCATGCGAGCTCCTGGCGGGCTCTCGGCCTGTTCGGCGTGCTGCATGGCTGCCTTGAATGGCTCGATCTGGCCGCCCTGATCATCGGCGATCATCCCTGGTTCGCCGCAGGCCGGGTCGCCCTCATGACGGCGTCCTTCGTCTGCTTGCTCGAATTCGCCCGTCTGCAGGCGCTGCGGATCGGCTGGCGGGTCCCGGGGCGGGGCGTCTACCTCCTGCTGATCCTGGGCGTCGCCCTAATAGGCTTCTTCGCGGGCTCGAAGGCCGCCGGAGCGGCCGGGCGCTATTTCCTCGGCTTCCCTGGCTCGATCGCCGCCGCCCTGGTGTTCCTGCAGCACGCGAAGGTGTTCAGCGGCCGCGTCAGGACAGCGACGTTCATCGCCGCAGCGGGCTTCGCGCTTTACGGCGTGTCCAGCGGGCTGGTCACGCCAACGCTGTCCTACGGACCGGCGCAATATCTCAACAACGACCAGTTCGCGGAGCTGACCGGCGTCCCGATCCAGCTGGTGCGCGGCGTGCTCGCCTGCTGCATCTCCTTCTCCATCTGGGTGATCTGGGGCTATCGGGCCGCGGCGGATGTCTCCTCCGAAAAGTTCGCTCTTTATCTTCGGCGGCAATTCGGCTGGACCCTTGCCGCGATCGCGGCGATCCTCGTCTGCGGATGGACGCTGACCGAGTATCTCGGCGCCGTGTACCGCGCCAATGTCCGGGCTCAGGCGCAGGGCGAGATCGATCTTCTGGGCAGCAGGCTGGCCGCCGAGACCGCCATGGTGGACGGCATGGTGAAGGCGCTCGCGGGCTCGCCCTCGATCGTGAAGCTCGCCACCGGCTTCGCCCCTGCCGAGCCCGAGGCCCGCTCAGTCCTCAACCTGCAGGTCGAGGCGTCGGGCGCCCGCGCCGGGTACCTCCTTAATCCGGAGGGCGGCGTCATCGCGGCCTCGGACGACGCGCCCCCGCTCGGCGCGCGAGAGTCCGCAACTCCGCTTCGCGACGCCCTCGCGAACCGTGCGAGCTTCGCCTTCGACTTCGATCCCGCGACCGTCGAGACGCGATATCTCGCAAGCCGGCCGGTCCGCGATGGCCAGCGGGTCGCCGCCGTCGCGGTGCTCATGAAGTCGCTCGAGGGCTTCGAACGCGACATCCAGCGCCTTGACCGGCCCTACTTCTTCGTCAATCCCGACGGCGTCGTCGCGATGACCAACCGGCCGGCGGATCTGCGTCGGACCCTCTGGCCTCTCTCTGACGAACGCCGTATGGCGCTGGAGCAAAACTTCGGGCCCCTAATCGCGCGACCGCTGCTGAAACAGGAAGTGGCCGACGACAGCTGGACCAGCGTCAATGGCGCGCGCGACTACGTCCGCCGAAGCGCCACCCCCCATGGCGCCTGGTCCCTCGTGATCCTGAAGCCGACGCGGGAGATCTTCGCGAGCCGGCTGCTCGGAATCGTCATCACGCTTCTGGTGACTATCATGGCGCTGATCTACATCCTCGGGCGCCAGCGCGCCGTCCGCGACGAGGTCGAGATGGACAAGCGCTTGCGGCTCCAGAAGCTGGCCGACGAACTCGGCCTGCAGGCGGCGACAGATCCCCTCACCGGGCTGCACAACCGCCTCCATCTCGAACAGACCTTCACCGACGAGATCGCCCGCGCGCGACGCGACGGCACCCCGCTCTCGCTGGTGGTGTTCGACATCGACCGCTTCAAGAGCGTGAACGACATCTATGGCCATCCGGTCGGAGACCGCGCGCTGGTGCGGATCGCCGCGCTCACGCGTCAGTTCGTTCGAAGCACGGACTTTCTGGCGCGTTGGGGCGGCGAAGAGTTCCTGATCCTCCTGCCCGGGGCCGATTCATCGGCGGCGGCCCGCATCGCCGAGGCGCTCCGAGCCGCGATCGCCGAGGCGGAGTTCGACGGCGTCGGGGCGCTGACATGCAGCTTCGGCGTCGCGCAGTTCTTCGAGGATCAAAGCGCGTCGGCCTTTCTCGCGAGAGCCGATGCTGCGCTCTACCGGGCGAAGCTGAACGGCAGGAACAGGGCCGAGTTGGCCGCCGCCGAGACCGGCGCCCTTGGCGCGAGCCGATCGGTCGCGAGCGGTCTTGTCTGACGGCCGCGGCCGTCGACAGCGTCGCTGACTGCGTGCGGTCCGCGTGTGCCGGACCCGCCTCGGCCGCCTTCACCCATGCCCTTTTCGCGTGGGCCTGTCATGGTGTGTGTGTTTAGAACGACGAAAGCCCGCCAGCTTTTGGGCTGTGCGGGCTTTTTGTTTGGTTGCGGGGACAGGATTTGAACCTGTGACCTTC
>NZ_JBJKEX010000003.1:0-35272 GCF_045505405.1 Hansschlegelia beijingensis
CCCTTCTCGGCCGCCCGGTCATCGTCCAGCGTCTGGAACGAGGCCGCGTTGGTCTTCACGAGGTGCTCGGTGCGCGCAAGCTTGCTGACCGCGGCGTCGAGCTCCGCCTCGCGCTGCGCGACGACGGCCTGCGCCGCCGTGTGCTCCGCCTCGCGCTGCTTGACGACGCTTTTCGCGGTCTCGACGCCGATCTTGGCCCGCTGCAGCTGAGCCACAGCCTGCCGGCGCTGCGCCTCGAGCTGCAGCGTGTCCATCCGCACCAGCGGCTGGTTGGCGGTCACGAAGTCGCCTTCGTCGACCAGGATCTCGTGGATGCGTCCGGCGGTCTTCGTCGCGATGTCGATCTCGACCGCCTCGATGCGGCCGTTGGCTTTGACGATCCCCTCGGGCAGGCCGCTTCCCGCGAGCCGCGACCAGTACAGATAGCCTCCGACGGCGGCCGCCACGACGAGCGCAACAACAAGCCAGCGCCTCGACACCGACATCACGCGGCTCCCATCAACTCTCGAGAGCGCGCCCTAGACTTTACCAAGGATGAAAACGCGTTCTCGCAGGGCTGCTCGCACACACAACACAGGTGGCGCACGCCGAGCGGAAGGAAACGCCTTCCGAATTGTGGACCGGTCATCCGCCTCCCGGAATCCCCCGGTCACGCGTCGATGCGACCGTCCACGATCCCGAACTCACTCTGTTTCTCGGGTCGAGGCGCCACCTTGATCCACGTCAATCGCCGCCGCCGGGCCCAGGCCGTAGTGTGGCCGGACCGTCGTCCGGGCGCGGCCGGTCGCCGATGGCCGCCGTTCGGCTCCACGGTCATGCGCCGCGACGGCAGCGAGGCTCGAGTATGGTGAGCGAGACCGGGCGGGGAGGGTCTTCGGACCGGTCGGCCCGGAACGAGGAGCCGCTGGGCGGCGAAGCCTTCGCATCGATCGACCGGATGACCGAGGCCCTGTGGGGGCGGCTCACCGGCGGCCTGTCGCCGATGGCGTGCTCGCTGGCGCTGTTCGACTGGTCGATCCATCTCGCCGGCGCGCCCGGCAAACGGGCGGAGCTCATGGACAAGGCGGCGCGCAAGGCCGCCCGCTTCTGGATCTATGCGGCGGCCGTCGCCGCCGGGGAGAAGGACGTCCCCCCATGCATCGAACCATTGCCCGGGGACCGGCGCTTCGCCGACCATGGCTGGGCCACGCCGCCCTATAGCCTGATCGCGCAGTCGTTCCTACTGAACCAGCAGTGGTGGCACAACGTCACGCATGACGTGCCGGGCGTCGCGAGGCACCACGAGGAGGTGGTGTCGTTCGCGGCGCGCCAGCTGCTCGACATGTTCTCGCCCTCGAACAGCCCGTTCCTGAATCCTGCGATCGTCAGGAAGACGGCCGAGACCGCAGGAGCGAACTTCGCGAGAGGCTTCCGCAACTGGCTGGAGGACGCCAGCCGGCTGGCGTCCGGCCGGCCTCCGGTGGGAACGGAGGACTTCAAGGTCGGCCGCGACGTGGCGGTGACGCCCGGCAAGGTCGTCTGCCGCAACCATCTCTTCGAGCTGATCCAGTACGCGCCGCAGACAGAGAAGGTCGCGGCCGAGCCGGTGCTCATCGTGCCGGCCTGGATCATGAAGTACTACATCCTGGACTTGTCTCCGCGGAACTCGCTCGTCCGCCATCTCGTGGCGGCCGGACGCACCGTCTTCTGCATCTCCTGGCGCAATCCCGGCCCGGAGGATCGCGATCTCGGCCTCGACGACTACCGCCGGCTCGGCGTCATGGCTGCGCTAGACGCGGTGGGCGCGATCGTGCCGGCCACGAAGATCCACGCGGCGGGCTATTGCCTTGGCGGCACGCTGCTGGCGATCGCCGCCGCGGCCATGGCGCGGGCCGGCGACGACAGGCTCGCGACGATGACGCTGCTCGCGGCGCAGACCGATTTCACGGAGCCCGGGGAGCTCGCGCTGTTCGTGGACCACAGCCAGCTCCGCTTCCTCGACAGCATGATGTGGAACCGCGGCTATCTCTCAGCCGACCAGATGGCGGGCGCCTTCCAGCTGCTGCGCTCGAACGACCTCGTCTGGTCGCGGCTCGTGCACGACTACATGATGGGCGAGCGCCGCCGGATGATCGACCTGATGGCCTGGAACGCGGACTCGACCCGGATGCCCTATCGCATGCACTCCGAGTATCTGCGCCGGCTCTATCTCGACAACGAGCTCGTAGGAGGGCGCTTCATGGTCGACGGACGCCCCGTGGCGCTGCAGAACATCCGGGTCCCGCTGTTCGTCGTCGGCACCGAGCGCGACCACGTCGCGCCGTGGCGGTCCGTCTACAAGATCCACCAGCTCACCGACGCCGAAGTCACCTTCGTGCTGACGAGCGGCGGACATAACGCCGGCATCGTGAGCGAGCCCGGACATTCCGGGCGGCGATATCGCGTCGCGCGCAAGACCGCCGCCGATCCCTGCCTCGGCGCCGACGAATGGGCCGCCGCCGCGACGGTGAAGGACGGCTCGTGGTGGAGCGAATGGCTCGACTGGCTCGACAGTCACTCGACGCCGGACCGCAGGGCTCCTCCCGCCATGGGCGCGCCGGACAGGAATTATGCGATCCTGGCGGACGCCCCCGGCGAATACGTGCTGGAGCGCTGAAAGCCGGAATGACCGAGACCGTCCTGAGAAACCGCACCTTCGACGAGCTCGCGATCGGCGACACGGCCTCGCTGGTGCGCGTCGTGGGGCGCGACGACATCGACCTGTTCGCGGCGGTGTCCGGCGACGTCAACCCGGCGCATCTCGACGCCGCGTTCGCGTCCACGGACATGTTCGGCCATGTGGTGGCGCACGGCATGTGGACCGGGGCTCTGGTCTCGGCGGTGCTGGGCGCCAAGCTGCCGGGTCCCGGCACTGTCTACCTCGAGCAGGACATCCGCTTCCGCCGGCCGGTCCTCCCCGGCGACACCATCACGGTGACGGTCACCGTCAAGGAGAAGCGGCCGGCCAGGCGGATCGTGCTGCTCGACACGGTCGCGACGAACCAGCGCGGCGAGGAGGTCCTCACCGGGGTCGCGACCGTGATCGCGCCGGAGAAGAGCATCGAATGGCCGCGCGCCGAGCTGCCCGAGGTCAGGCTCCGGCGGCACGACCGGTATGAGGAATTCGTCGCGGAAGCCCGCGGCCTGCCGCCGATCGGCGCGGCGATCGTGCATCCCTGCTCGCCCGAGGCGATCCTCGGCATGATCGAGGCGCGCGACCAGGGCCTGCTCGATCCGCTGCTGATCGGTCCTGAGGCCAAGATCCGGGCGGCGGCCGAAGCCGCGGGGGTTTCACTCGCCGGGATCCCGATCGAGCCCGTGGCGCACAGCCACGCCGCCGCGGCGCGGGCGGTGGAGCTCGCGGTCTCCGGCGCGGTCGGCGCCCTTGTGAAAGGAAGCCTCCACACCGACGAGCTTCTCGGCGCCGTGGTCGCCTCCGGATCCGGGCTGCGCACCGAGCGCCGGATCAGCCACGTCTACGCAATGGATGTTCCGGCCTACGCCAAGCCGCTGGTGGTGACGGACGCGGCCATCAACATCCAGCCCAGCCTCGAGCAGAAGCGCGACATCTGCCAGAACGCCGTCGACATGCTGCGGCTGCTCGGCGTCGAGCAACCGCGCGTCGCCGTACTGGCCGCCGTCGAGACCGTCAACGCCAAGATGCCGTCGACGCTCGACGCGGCGGCGCTGACCGTCATGGCCGCGCGCGGCCAGATCACCGGCGCGCTGGTGGACGGGCCGCTCGCCTTCGACAACGCCGTCAGCCCGGACGCAGCAAGAACCAAGGGCATCGTCTCGCCAGTCGCCGGCGAGGCGGACGTGCTGCTCGTGCCCGATCTCGAAGCCGGCAACATGCTGGCGAAGCAGCTGATCTACTTCGCGGGCGCCGACGCCGCCGGGCTCGTGCTCGGCGCGCGCGTCCCCGTAGTGGTCACCAGCCGGTCGGACTCGCTCAGGACGCGCATCGCCTCCGCGGCGCTGGCCAAGCTCGTGGCCTCTCGCCAGCCCCTCGCCGGAAAGATGCCCCGATGAGCGAACGGCTTCTGATCACCTTCAACGCCGGTTCCTCGACCGTAAAGATCGGCCTGTTCGAGCTCGACGGCGGGCCGCGCCGGGTGGGCAAGGGCATGATCGACTTCCGGCGCGCGCCGCTGCGCTTCGAGCTCACGGAGGGGCCGGACCGGTTCGACGTGACGCTCGAGGCCGCGCCCGGCAGCGACATGCACGAGGTGCTGGAGGAAGCGTTCGGCCGCCTGTCCTGGCACTTCGACCTCGGGCTCATCGAGGCGGTCGGCCACCGCGTCGTCCATGGCGGCGACACGTTCTCCGGGCCCGTCAGGATCGACGAGGCGGTTCTCTCTCAGCTGGAGAGCCTCACCGCGCTCGCCCCCTTGCACCAGCCTCAGGCGCTTCGCCTGATCCATGCGATCGCGCGACTGCGGCCCGAGCTCCCGCAGACCGCCTCCTTCGACACCGCCTTCCATCGCACCAACGCCGAGCTGACGCAGCGCTTCGCGCTGCCGCGGGCGCTGCACGACGAGGGCGTGAAGCGCTACGGCTTTCACGGCCTCTCCTACAAGCACATCGCCGGTGAACTGGGGCGGCTACATCCGGAGGCGGCCAAGGGCAAGGTCGTCGTCGCCCATCTCGGCTCGGGCGCAAGCCTGTGCGGGCTCGAGAACGGCGTGGGCCGCGACACCAGCATGGGGTTCTCGACCCTCGACGGCATCCCGATGGCGACCCGGTGCGGCGCGCTCGATCCGGGCGTGCTGCTCCACCTTCTGGGCCAGCAAAATCGCAGCCTGAAGGATGTCGAGGACATGCTCTATCACTGGTCGGGGCTGCTGGGCGTCTCGGGCGTCAGCGCGGACAGCCGCGAGTTGCTCGCGAGCCGCCTGCCGGAGGCCCGGGAGGCGATCGAGCTCTTCGCATTCCGCATCGCCGGGGAGACGGCCCGCATCGCGTCGACGCTCGGCGGCTTCGACGCGGTGGTTTTCACCGCCGGCATAGGCGAGCACCAGCCCGAGATCCGCTCCCTCGTCGCCAGGCGCCTCGCCTGGCTCGGCCTCACGCTCGACGAAGCCGCCAACGCCGCCAACGCCGGCCGCATCAGCGCGGCGGAGAGCGCGGTCGCGGCTTTCGTCATCCCGACCGACGAAGAGCAGGTGATCGCCGATGAGGCGGCCTCGGTCCTCGGCGCGAAGGATGCGCCCGTCGCGGAGGCGGCCGGCCGCGTCTGATCGACGGGCCGGCCTCCATCGTCACGCCGCGGTCGGGGCGGACTCCCAGCGCCAGTTGCGAACCTCCGGCATGTCCTGGCCGTTCTCGCGCACATAGATCGCGTGTTCCGTCAGCTTCTCCTGAAGCTGACGGATGACGTGAGCGGCGGAATCCGCGAGCCCGGGCACGCGGGCCATCGCCTCCATCGCCAGATGGAACCTGTCGAGCTCGTTCAGCACCGCCATGTCGAACGGGGTGGTGGTGGTGCCTTCCTCCTGGTACCCGCGCACATGCATCCTCGCGTGGTTCGCCCGGTCATAGGTCAGGCGGTGGATGAGATACGGGTAGCCGTGGAAGGCGAAGATCACCGGCTTGTCGCGCGTGAACAAGGCCTCGAACTCGCGGTCCTCCAGCCCGTGGGGATGCTGCCGCCTGGTCTGCAGGGCCATGAGGTCGACGACGTTGACGACGCGGATCCTCAGTGCGGGAAGCGCTTTCCGCAGGATGTCCACCGCCGCCAGCGTCTCCACGGTGGGCACGTCGCCGGCGCAGGCCATCACGACGTCGGGCTCCAGACCCGCGACCTCCGTCCCGGCCCAGTCCCACACTCCGGCGCCCCTCGCGCAATGCAGCGACGCCTGCTCGATGTCGAGCCACTGGGGCGCCGGCGCCTTGCCGGCGACGATGACGTTGATCCGGTCGTACGTCCGCAGACAGTGATCGGTCACCCAGAGCAGGCAATTGGCGTCGGGAGGGAAGTAGATCCTCGCGATGTCCGCCTTCTTGTTGGCGACGTGGTCCACGAAGCCGGGGTCCTGATGGCTGAACCCGTTATGATCCTGCTGCCAGACATGCGAGGTCAGCAGGTAGTTCAACGACGAGATCGGGCGGCGCCAGGGGATTTCGCGCGTCACCTTCAGCCACTTGGCGTGCTGGTTGACCATCGAATCCACGATGTGGATGAAGGCCTCGTAGCATGAGAACAGGCCGTGGCGACCGGTCAGCAGATAGCCTTCGAGCCAACCCTGACAGAGGTGCTCGCTCAGGATCTCCATCACGCGCCCATCTTTCGCGAGGTGGAGATCGGGAGGCTCTGTGGGCTCCATCCAGACGCGATCCGTGACGTCGAAGACGGCGTCGAGCCGGTTCGACGTGGTCTCGTCCGGTCCCATCAGGCGGAAGTTCCGGGCCTCGGCGTTGAGGCTGATCACGTCTCTCAGGAGTCTGCCCATCACCCGGGTGGCTTCGGCGGAGACGCCGCCGGGTTGGGGCACGTCGACCGCCTGTGCGCGGAAGTCGGGCATCTTCAGCTCCCGCCGCAGGACGCCGCCATTCGCGTGCGGGTTCGAGCCCATGCGGCGGTCGCCGGCGGGGGCCAGCGCCTGCAGCTCCGGCCGGAGCCGGCCTGCTTCGTCGAACAGCGTCTCCGGACGGTAGCTCCGCATCCAGGTCTCGAGCACCTCCATGTGGGCGGGATCGTTGCGCGCGTTCGAGACCGGCACCTGATGAGAGCGCCACGAGCCCTCGACCTGGTGGCCGTCGACCTCCTTGGGCCCGGTCCAGCCCTTCGGGCTGCGCAGCACGATCATCGGCCAGCGGGGCCACCCGCTTTCGTTTCCGTCCCTCCACGCCGACTGGATCGCGCAGATGCGGTCGAACGCCCGATCCAGCGCGTCCGCCATCAGCAGGTGCATGGCCTCCGGCGCCGAGCCTTCGACGAAGACGGGCTCGTAGCCGTAGCCGACGAACAGGCTCTGGAGCTCGTCATCGCTCATCCGGCCAAGCACGGTCGGGTTGGCGATCTTGTAGCCGTTGAGATGCAGGATCGGGAGGACGGCGCCGTCATGCGCCGGGTTGAGGAATTTGGACGAATGCCATGAGGCCGCAAGCGGCCCCGTCTCGGCCTCGCCGTCCCCGACGACGCAGGCCACCACCAGGTCGGGATTGTCGAAAGCCGCGCCGAAGGCGTGCGTCAGCGCGTAGCCGAGCTCTCCGCCTTCGTGGATGGACCCTGGCGTCTCGGGCGCGACGTGGCTCGGGATCCCGCCCGGGAACGAGAACTGGCGGCACAGCTTCCGCAGGCCGTCGATGTCCTGGCCGACGGCCGGATAGACCTCGCTGTAGGTGCCTTCAAGGTAAGTGTTCGCCACCATTCCGGGACCGCCGTGGCCGGGTCCGCAGACGTAGAGGACTCCCAGGTCACGCGCGCGGATGATCCTGTTCAGGTGGGCGTAGATGAAGTTCAGGCCGGGCGTGGTGCCCCAATGGCCGAGCAGGCGCGGCTTGATGTGCTCCGGCCTCAAGGGTTCCCGCAGCAACGGATTTTCGAGAAGATAGATCTGTCCGACTGACAGGTAGTTCGCCGCCCGCCAGTAGGCGTCGATCAGATGGAGCTCCTCGTCACCCAGAGGGGTCGAGGCGCTTGGGCCG
The DNA here is from genome assembly GCF_045505405.1 of Hansschlegelia beijingensis. GTDB lineage: Bacteria > Pseudomonadota > Alphaproteobacteria > Rhizobiales > Methylopilaceae > Methylopila > Methylopila beijingensis_A. The sequence goes on from NZ_JBJKEX010000003.1 coordinate 7,669, forward strand.
AAATCGTCCATTCCGCCACCATTGTATTAAGCGCGAACGCTCGGTTCCAGAACCTTCCCGGACGCTATCCAGCTGCCTGATCTGGAGAATTGAGGCAGATCAAAGCCGTCCGTCAAAGGGGCGAGTAGCGTCACCCTACCATAAACGCACCGAGCGCCCCCGCGCTCATTCAGCGACAGCCGATACGCTCCATGCGCGTCCGGACCAGCCAATCTGAACGACCTCGCCGCCCTCTGAGCTGCCGGTTGAAGCGCGTGCTGCTTCACCTCGTCCATGGCGGGGGCCAGCTTCACCCGAGCAGGCGACATGGCTACGACATCGTGGCGCCGCTCGACGAGGAGGGCCGGTTGAACACCGATCTCTGGCGGTCGCATTGGGCGTACTGCCGGGTGATCCGGTTCTGGGGAGATTCGCCCTCTCTGGCCGGCATGCTCAAATACCGGCCTGCAGCGCTCGAGGAAGAAGGCTGGTTCTTCGACTTCGACCCGAACTCGAGCGATGACGACCAGTTCGGTTACCGCCTCGACATCCGGAAGTTCATCCAGGGCGGATACCTGTCGTTGCACGATCGACATGACGACGTGTGCAAGTTCCAGATCGTGAACGTCGCAGAACTGCCGGCGCAGGAGGCGTTCGAGCGCCGTCCGGAGGCCGCCGCCTCGGGAGCCGCATCATGAGCAACTGCAAGGCAAGCTCGCCGCCTTGGTCGCCCGCATCGCGCAGCTTTGGTTCGCCGGTGACGCGAGCCTCTGTCCATAGGCAGACGAGCGAGATCGGCCCTCTGAGTCGTAAAACCTATGGAACGCGGCGACATACAGGCGCTGGCGTCAAATAAGAGTGCGTCAAAGTACTGTGCGAAGCGGGGATTGCCGTTAAGTTGTTGTAACAAAGCGCCTGAAATATTGTTTGATCGTGAGAGCGTGCCCGCAATTATGCTGTCGTACTCGCGATCGATGCTTCAGTAGTCGGTGTAGCGTCGAGTTTTCTAGATCTGACGAGGTTCCCTGAAGAGCGATCGTGCGCCTGAGCGCCCGGGATCGCTCGGGCGCGGTGAGAGCGGAGAATTCGTCGTGGCGGTGTCAGTCACCTCACCAAACGGGTCGGCGGAAGCCGCCAGCCGCGCCCTCTGGGCAAGTACAGTCGCTTTCACGGCGAGTTTCGCCGTCTGGACCATCTTCGCCATCATCGGCATCGGCATCCGGGACGAGCTCGACCTGTCGGAGACGCAGTTCGGCCTTCTGGTGGGAACGCCGATCCTCTCCGGATCACTTTCGCGGCTCTTCCTGGGCATGTGGTCCGACCGCTACGGCGGGCGCAAGATCTTCGCAGCCCTGATGTTCATCTCCGCGGCCGCGACCTTCGCGCTGATTTGGGCCGACAGCTACCCCAAGATGCTGCTGGCCGGCCTGGTCGTAGGCCTCGCCGGCGGCACCTTCTCGGTCGGCGTCCCCTACGTCTCGCGCTTCTTTTCCCCCGAACGACAGGGCACAGCGCTCGGCATCTTCGGCGCCGGCAATGTCGGAGCGGCGGTCACCAAGTTCCTCGCCCCCTTCGTCATGGTCGCGATGGGCTGGCGCGGCGTCGCGGAGGTTTGGGCGATCGGCCTCGCGTTGACGGCGGTCGTCTTCCTGCTCGTCACCAAGGACGAGCCGGCCGACACCGCCCGGCCGCCCGAGGCTTTCCTTGATCAGTTCAAGGTGCTCGTCCACGCGCAGGTCTGGCGTTTTTCGCTCTACTACTTCTTCGTGTTTGGCGGCTTCGTCGCGCTCGCCCTGTGGCTGCCGCACTACCTGGTCTCGACCTACGGCCTGTCGCTGGCCTCCGCCGGCATGCTGGCCGCCTTCTACTCGGTGCCGGCCAGCCTGTTCCGGATCTATGGCGGCGTGCTGTCGGACCGGTACGGCGCCCGCGCGGTGCTGTACTGGACCTTCGCGGTCGGGGTCGTCGCGACCTTCATGCTGTCCTATCCACCGACGACCTACATCATCGAGGGCATCAGGGAGCCGATCCGCTTCTCGACCAGCATGGGGCTCGCCCCATTCCTCGTCATCATGTTCGTCCTCGGCTTCTTCATGAGCCTCGGCAAGGCCGCCGTGTATAAGCACGTGCCGGTCTACTACCCGCACGAGGTCGGAGCCGTCGGCGGTCTCGTGGGCATGATCGGCGGGCTCGGCGGCTTCCTTCTGCCGGTCGCGTTCGGCGTCCTGGAGGATCTGACGGGCGTCCGGACAGCCTGCTTCGCGCTGCTGTTCCTCGTCGCCGTCGCGTCGCTGATCTGGATGCACGTCTCGGTCCTGAGCCTGAACCGCGAGAAGGCTCAGCCCGAAGCGCTGGCCGCCGCGCCGGCGCGTCCGCTCGGCGACGCACGCTCGGCCGTGGCGGCGCCGGACGAACGGAGCACGCCCGAGCAGGCGGCGCAGAAGGAGCAGGAGGCGCGCGACCCGCACCTGCTGACCGACTGGCGCCCGGAGGATACTGAGTTCTGGGAGAGCACCGGTCGGGCCATCGCCCGGCGCAATCTCTGGATTTCGACCTACTGCCTCGCGCTCGCCTTCGCGGTCTGGCAGCTCTGGAGCATCGTCGCGGCGTGGTTGCCGGCGGCCGGCTTCAACTTCACCTCGAACCAGCTCTTCTGGCTCGCGGCCGCGCCCGGGATCTCCGGCGCGACGCTGCGCATCTTCTACTCCTTCCTCGTGCCGGTGTTCGGCGGACGGCTGTGGACAGCCCTTTCGACCGGGCTGCTTCTCATTCCCGCGTTCGGCCTCGGCTACGCCGTCCAAAATCCCGAGACCCCCTATCTGATCTTCCTCGCGCTCGCGCTTCTCTGCGGCTTCGGAGGCGGCAACTTCGCCTCCTCGGTCTCCAACATCTCCTTCTTCTTCCCCAGGAAGGAGAAGGGTCGGGCCCTCGCGATCAATTCCGGCATCGGCAATATCGGCGTGAGCGTCATGCAGATGGTCGTGCCGATCGTGATCTCGATGGGCATCTTCGGCTATCTCTCCGGATCGCCGCAGACGACGCCCGACGGCGCGACGGTCTGGCTGCAGAACGCCGGCTTCTTCTGGGTGCCCCTGATCGCCGCCGGGGTCATCGCGGCCTGGTTCGGCATGGACGACATCGCCTCGGCCAAGGCGTCGTTCACCGAACAGATGATCATCTTCCGGAACCTGCACACCTGGGTGATGTGCTGGCTCTATACGGGGACGTTCGGCACCTTCATCGGAATGTCGGCCGCGTTTCCGCTCCTGACGCGGCTCGTCTTTCCGCAGGCCGACGCGCTGCACTACGCCTTCGTCGGACCGCTGGTGGGCGCCCTCTCGCGCGCTTTCTCGGGAGGGCTGTCGGACCGGCTCGGCGGCGAACGTGTGTCCTTCTGGGTCTTCGTTTCGATGACCGTCTTCACGCTCCTGCTCATCTGGGGGCTGAGCATCGAGAGCTTCACGATCTTCTTCTCCATGACCCTGCTGCTCTTCTTCGCGAGCGGCGTCGGCAACGCTTCGACCTTCCAGATGGTGCCTGGGATCATCGCGCGGGTCATCGACGCCCAGACGCCGCACGCCACCGTCGAGGAGCGCCGCCACCAGGCCGAGTTCGAGAGCGCGGCGATCACCGGCTTCATCTCCGCCATCGCGGCCTATGGCGGCTTCTACATTCCCAAAGCTTTTGGAACGTCGATCGCCGTCACCGGGAGCGCCGACGCGGCGCTCTACGGTTTCGCCGCCTTCTTCATCACCTGCGCCCTGGCGACCTGGTACTTCTACACCGGACCGCGCGGGCTGTTCAGGACGACGGAGCCACGCGCATGAGTCACTTCCTTGATCGGCTGACTTTCTTCCGGCAGCACCGCGAAACCTTCTCCGACGGGTGGGGCGTCGCGACCGACGAGCCCCGCGCCTGGGAGAACGCGTACCGGAAGCGCTGGGCTTCGGACAAGATCGTCCGCTCCACCCACGGCGTGAACTGCACCGGCTCTTGCTCCTGGAAGATCTACGTCAAGGGCGGGATCGTCACCTGGGAGACGCAGCAGACCGACTACCCGCGCACGCGCCCCGACCTGCCCAATCACGAGCCGCGCGGCTGCCCCCGCGGCGCGAGCTACAGCTGGTACCTCTATTCCGGAACGCGCATCAAATATCCGCTCGTGCGCGCGCGGATGCTGAGAGCGTGGCGCGGGGCCCGCGCCACGCTCGGGCCGGTCGAGGCGTGGCGCAAGATCGTCACGGACGCGGACACGCGCGCGGACTGGGTGACGCGCCGCGGGCGGGGCGGTTTCGTGCGCGCCAGCTGGGACGAGGTCTCCGAGATCATCGCCGCGGCGAACATCTACACGATCAAGGAATACGGGCCGGACCGGATCACCGGCTTCTCGCCCATTCCGGCGATGTCGATGGTCTCCTACGCGGCGGGCACGCGCTACCTGTCCCTGATCGGCGGAAGTTGTCTCAGCTTCTACGACTGGTATTGCGACCTGCCGCCGGCCTCGCCGCAGACCTGGGGCGAACAGACGGACGTTCCGGAGAGCGCCGACTGGTACAATGCGGGTTTCCTGCTCGTCTGGGGCTCGAATATCCCGCAGACCCGGTCGCCGGACGCCCATTTCTACACTGAGGCTCGCTACAAGGGCACCAAGAGCGTCGTCATCTCGCCCGACTACAGCGAGGCCTGCAAGTTCGCCGATATGTGGCTGCATCCGAAGCAGGGCACGGACGCGGCGCTTGCGCTCGCGCTCGGCCATATCGTGCTCAAGGAATTCTACATCGACCGGCAGGTCCCGTACTTCCAGGACTATGCGCGCCGCTACAGCGACATGCCCTTCCTGGTGAAGCTGGTCGAACGCGACGGGCAGCTGGTCCCGGACCGCTTCCTCCGCGCCGCCGACTTCCCCGACGCGCTCGGGGAGGAGGCGAACCCCGACTGGAAGACCGTCGCGATGGACGAGGACGGGCGCATCGTCTGTCCGCGCGGGTCGGCCGGGTACCGCTGGGGCGATCCGGGCAAATGGAACCTCGAGGAGAAGGACGGCGCCGGCGCGCCGGCGTCCTTGCGGCTCTCGATGGTCGGCGTCGACGACGAGCTTGCTCCGGTGAGCTTCCCCTATTTCGGCGGAAACGCGCCGGGCGCCTTCGTCTCCACAGGTCATTCCGAGGTGCTGAACCGCGTCACGCCGGTGCGCCTCCTCGAACTCAAGGACGGCGAGGCGCTCGTCGCCACCGTGTTCGACCTGCTCTGCGCGAACTACGGCGTGGATCGCGGCTTTGGCGGGGGCGACGTCGCCTCGACCTACGATGATGACGTGCCGTTCAGCCCGGCCTGGGCGGAGCGCATCTGCGGCGTGCCGCGGCAGGCCATCCTGCAGACGGCGCGTGAATTCGCTGAGACCGCCGAGAAGACCAACGGGCGCGCCATGGCGATCGTCGGAGCCGGGATCAACCACTGGTACCACATGGACATGAGCTATCGCGGCATCATCGCGTTGCTCGTCATGTGCGGCTGCGTCGGCAAGTCCGGCGGCGGCTGGGCGCATTACGTCGGCCAGGAGAAGCTGCGTCCGCTCACCGGCTGGACGCCCCTCGCTTTCGCGCTCGACTGGACGCGCCCGCCGAGACTGGTGAACGGCACGTCGTTCTTCTACACGCACACCGACCAGTGGCGTTACGACACGCTGAAGGTCTCGGACATACTTTCCCCGACGGCTCCGGCGGGGAACTGGTCCGGCTCCATACTCGACTACAATCTCCGTGCGGTGCGCATGGGCTGGTTGCCCTCCTCTCCGCAGCTCAACACCAATCCCCTTCGGCTGACGCGCGAACTGGAGGCGCGCGGCCAGGACCCCGCCGAGGCCCTGCCTGGCATGCTGCTGTCGAGCGAAGTCAAGCTCGCCATGTCGGATCCCGACGCGCCGCAGAACTGGCCTCGAAATATGTTCTTCTGGCGCTCAAACGTGCTCGGCGCCAGCGGCAAGGGCCACGAATACTTCCTGAAGCATCTGATCGGCTCGCTCCACGGCGTCGTCGGCAGGGAGGAGGGCGTTCGCCCCGATGAGGTCGTGTGGCGCGAGGAAGCCCCGAAGGGCAAGCTCGACCTGATGGTCACCATCGACTTCCGCATGTCGACGACGAGCATCTACTCCGACATCGTTCTTCCGACCGCGACCTGGTACGAGAAGCACGACCTCAATACGTCCGACATGCATCCCTTCATCCACCCGCTTTCGGCGGCGATCGATCCGGTGTGGGAGTCGCGGACGGACTGGGACATCTTCCGCACCATCGCGCAGACCTTCTCGCGGCTCGCCGAAGGGCAACTCGGGGTCGAGAAGGACATCGTCCTGACCCCGATCCAGCACGACAGTCCGGAGGAGCTCGCACAGCCCTACGGGCCGCTCGACTGGGGCCGCGACGACATCGATCCGGTGCCGGGCCGGACCATGGCCACGGTCTCCATCGTCGAGCGCGACTACCCCGCCACCTATGCGCGCTTCACGTCGCTGGGCCCGAAGCTGGAGGCGCTCGGCAACGGCGGCAAGGGCCTGAACTGGCCGACCAAGGAGGAAGTGGCGGCGGTCGGATCGCTGAACGGCCGCGTCGAGACGGGGCCGACCGCCGGGAGGCCGAACGTCCTCACCGACATCGACGCCTGCGAGACGATCCTGATGCTGGCCCCGGAGACCAACGGCCAGGTCGCGGTCAAGGCGTGGGAAGCTCTCGGGAAGGCGACCGGGCGCGATCACACCCATCTTGCGGCCGGCAAGGAGGAGGAGAAGATCCGGTTCCGGGACGTCGTGGCCCAGCCCCGCAAGATCATCTCCTCTCCGATCTGGTCCGGCCTCGAGAGCGACAAGGTCTGCTACAACGCCGGCTACACCAACGTCCACGAACTCATCCCCTGGCGCACGCTGACCGGCCGGCAGCAGCTCTTCCTCGACCACGAGTGGATGCTGGCCTTCGGCGAGGGCTTCGTGACCTGGCGGCCTCCGATCGACACTAAGACGGTGGCGCAGGTCGTCGGCAAGCTGCCGAACGGCAATCCCGAAATCCAGCTCAACATCCTCACGCCGCACCAGAAATGGGGCATCCACTCGACCTATACCGAGAGCCTTCTGCTTCTCAGCCTCAATCGCGGCGGACCCGCGATCTGGATCAGCGAAGTGGACGCCCGGAAAGCCGGAATAGAGGACAACGACTGGATCGAGGCGTTCAACGTGAACGGGGCCGTGACGGCCCGGGCGATCGTTTCGCAGCGCGTGATGGAAGGCACGGCGATCATGTATCACGCGCAGGAAAAGCTCGTGAATACCGTTGGGTCGGAGATCACCAGCCAGCGCGGCGGCGTGCACAACTCCATCACCCGCATCAACATGAAGCCAACTCACATGATCGGCGGATACGTCCAGTTCGCCTACGGCTTCAACTACTATGGAACGGTCGGAGCGAACCGCGACGAATTCGTCATCGTTCGCAAGATGAACCACGTCAACTGGTTCGATAAGGCCGTGGACGACGCGTTCAACATGGACGCCACCGCCGATTGGGGCGGACACCGCGCCGCGTCAAAGGAAACAGCGACATGAAAGTTCGCGCGCAGATCGGGATGGTGCTGAATCTCGACAAATGCATCGGCTGCCATACCTGCTCGATAACTTGCAAGAACGTCTGGACGAACCGCGAGGGCGTTGAATACGCCTGGTTCAACAACGTCGAGTCGAAGCCAGGCATCGGCTATCCGAAGGATTGGGAGAACCAGAGCCGCTGGAAAGGCGGCTGGGTCCGCAAGGCGAACGGCCGCATCGAGCCGAAGATCGGCGCCAAGTGGCGGGTCCTCGCCAAGATCTTCGCCAATCCTGATCTTCCCGAGATCGACGACTTCTACGAGCCCTACACCTTCGAATACGCCTGGCTGCAGAAGGCGCCCGAGCTTCAGGCCCAGCCCTCCGCCAAGCCGCGCTCGCTCATCACCGGCGAGGTGATGAACAAGATCGAGTGGTCGGGCAACTGGGAGGATGATCTCGGAGGAGAGTTCGAGCGGCGCTCGCAGGATCATAATTTCGAGGGGATCGAGAAGGAGATCTACGGGCAGTTCGAGAAGACCTTCCTGATGTACCTGCCCCGGCTTTGCGAGCATTGCCTCAATCCGTCCTGCGTCGCGTCCTGCCCCTCCGGGGCAATCTACAAGCGCGAAGAGGATGGCATCGTCCTGATCGACCAGGAGAAGTGCCGAGGCTGGCGCATGTGCGTCTCGGGCTGCCCCTACAAGAAGATCTACTACAACTGGTCGTCGGGAAAGTCCGAGAAATGCATCTTCTGCTTCCCGCGCATCGAGGCCGGCCAGCCGACGGTCTGCTCGGAAACCTGCGTCGGGCGCATCCGCTATCTCGGCGTCATGCTCTACGACGCCGACCGGATCGAGGAGGCGGCCTCGGTCGAAAATCCTCAGTCGCTCTATGAATCGCAGCTGTCGATCTTCCTCAATCCCCGAGATCCCGAGGTCCGCAAGCAGGCCCTCGCCGACGGGGTGCCGGAAGAGTGGCTGGACGCCGCCATCCTGTCGCCGGTCTACAAGATGGCGATGGAATGGAAGGTCGCCTTCCCGCTCCATCCCGAATTCCGCACCCTGCCGATGGTCTGGTACGTGCCGCCGCTCTCGCCGATCCAGTCCGCGGCCGAGGCCGGGAAGATCTCGGCCAAGAACGGCATGCCCGACATCGAGAGCCTGCGCATCCCGATGCGCTATCTCGCGAACATGCTCACCGCGGGCGAGGAGGCGCCGATCATCTCCGCGCTCAAGCGGATGCTGGCGATGCGCGCCTTCATGCGGGCCAAGACGGTCGACGGCCGCCTCGACGAGGGCATCGCGCAGGAGGTCGGGCTGACCGCCCTCCAGGTCGAGGAGATGTACCGCTACATGGCGCTTGCGGCCTACGAGGACCGCTACGTCATCCCGACCAGCCATCGCGAGGTGGACGAGAACGCCTACCACCTGCGCGGTTCGGGCGGCTTCGCCTTCGACGAGCCGACCAACGGGGCGACCAAGACGAACCTGTTCGGCGGCGCCAAGCGCACGCCGCGCAAGCCCTACATGGACGTGCCGCTATGAAGTACACGCTGCGCGGCCTTTCGGCTCTTATCGCCTATCCGAGCGAGGATCTCCAAACGCATATCGGCGGCGTCCGCGCCGCCCTGCATCAGGAGGCGGAGCTTTCGTCCGACGCCCTGGCGCGCCTCGAGCCGGTGTTCGACGCCTTCGGGCGAGACGATCTGTTCGACCTGCAGGCGCATTACTGCGAGCTGTTCGACAGTTCGCGCTCTCTCTCTCTTCATCTCTTCGAGCATGTCCACGGCGACGGCCGCCAGCGCGGCCAGGCCATGATCGATCTCGGGCAGGCCTATCTCGCCCGCGGCTTCATGATGCGGGAGACCGAGCTTCCGGATTACCTGCCGATGTTTTTGGAGTTCCTGTCGGTCCTGCCGAAGGACGAAGCGGAGGAATGGCTCGGCCAGCCGGCCCACGTGCTGGCCGCGCTGGAGCAACGCCTCGCCGAACGGGAGAGCTACTACGCGGGGGTGCTGCACAGCCTTCTGCGGCTCGCGGAGCGGCGCCCTGCGCCGGAGGCCGCACCGGACCTCCCCGACTACCGGGATCCGGCGACGCCCGAGGAAGTCGACCGCGCCTGGGAGGATGCTCCCATCAACTTCAACGCCCCTCTTGGGGAGTCAGCCGAGCCGTCCAGGCTGATAACGCGCCTGCGCGCCGCGCAACGCGACGCGAACGTGCAAGCAAAAGGAGGCTGAGATGTGGGAGACAGTGAACTACCTCCTCTTCGGCTGGTACCCTTATCTGGCCGTCACCGTCCTGGTGTTCGGAAGCATCCTGCGCTTCGATCGGGCGCAGTATTCCTGGCGCTCGGAATCCTCGCAGTTCCTTCGGCGCAAGCAGATGCTGGTGGGGTCGAACCTGTTCCACCTCGGCATCCTGGTGATCCTGGTCGGGCACTTTGTCGGCCTGCTCACGCCGATCGCGGTCTTCGAGCAGTTCGGCATCAGCCACGCGGCCAAGCAGCTGATGGCCATCACGGTGGGCGGCATCGCCGGCATCGCCGCCCTAATCGGGTGCACGCTGCTGCTTCACCGCCGGCTGTTCGACCCCCGCATCCGGCGCAGTTCCTCGATCGGCGACATCCTCGTGCTCACCATGATCTGGCTGCAGCTGATCGTCGGCATCGGCAGCTTCTACTGGACGTTCCAGGCGCTCGACGGGCACGAAATGGTGCGCCTGATGGGGTGGGCGCAGGGTCTGCTGACCTTCAAGCCCGACGCATCGAACCTGTTGATGGAGACCGCGCTCGTCTACCGGCTGCACATCGTCATCGGCCTGACGATCTTCCTGATCACCCCGTTCACCCGGCTCGTGCACGTCTTCAGCGCGCCGGTCTGGTACCTGTTCCGACCGGGTTATCAGGTGGTGCGGTCGCGCCGCGGGCCCTCGCAACCAGTCCATGACCCCTTCGGAGGCGCGGTCAGCGGGGCCGTCTCGATCGGACGGGCTCAGGCGGAGAGCGCACAATGAGCGCCACCGTGGTCATCGACCGCCGTTCCGAGCCGGTCATGCCGAGCAGCTGCGGCAGCGGCTGCGGCTGCGCCTCCGCCTCGAAGCCGGTGGTCCAGCCGCCGCCCGAAGGCAAGGTCTCCGTCAACGGCGTGGAGATCGAGGCCGAGGCGATCGCCCGCGAGATCCAGAACCATCCCGCCGAGGACGGCGCGACCGCCTGGAGATCGGCCGCGCAGGCGCTGGTCCTGCGTGAGCTGATGCTTCAGGCCGCGCGGGGGGCGGGACTGGACCCCAGCCCCGAACGGGATCACGCCGGACGCGTGGAGACCGAGGAAGAGGCGCTGATCCGCGCGATCCTCGATCTCGCTCCCGAGCCCCAGAAAGCCGGCGAGGCGGAGTGCCGGCGGTATTACGATGCGAATCCGCACCGGTTCCGCATGCCGACCCTCATCGAGGCGTCGCACATCCTGCTGGAGCCGGGCTCCGGCGACCCCGAGGGCTGGGAGAAGGCGGAGCGGGAGGCCCGGGCGCTCGCGGCCGAACTCGGGGACGATCCCGCGGATTTCGCCGCCGCCGCACGCGCCTTCTCGGCCTGCCCGACGTCCCGGCAGGACGGCTCGCTCGGCCAGGTGCGTCCGGGCGAGCTGGTCGCCGAAATCCAGAGCGTTCTTGAGCGGCTGCCCGAGCAAACGACTTCCCGCGTGCCCGTCCGGTCTCGCTTCGGCTGGCACGTCCTGCGGCACCACCGCAGCATCCCGGGCAAGACGCTGCCCTACGAGATGGCCGCGGGAAAGATCGCCGAGATGCTCGACGCGCGCGCCTGGATGATGAGCGTCGCGGCCTACGTCCTGCAGCTGGCGAGGGAAGCGGAGATAGAGGGCGTCGTCCTCGATCCGGACAGCATGGCGGTCGCCCCGTCGCCGCCCCCGCGCGCTGCGGGCGGGCGCGTGTCGGCCCCGCTATAGAAGGCGTGAGTGATGAGCGATCAACCGCCCTTGGACCCTCAGCGTCTCAACCCGTCGCTACGAAGCGCCAACGATGGCAGCCACGATACGAGCCGTACGGCCGCGCCGATGGAGAGCATCTCCATCCGCAAGCCGCACGGCGGCGGCTGGGCCTGGGTGGCGCTCGCCGTGTTCATCCTTTGCGTCGTCGTTTCGGTGATCCTCATCTTCGGATGAACCGTCTTCGATAGGCGCGACAGAAGCCCCCTCGGCGAGACTGCCGAGAGGCTGCAGAGCAAGGCTCCATCGACCGTCGCCGGCGGACGCCCGTGAAGGCGTCCCTCTGCGGAACGCCGAGTCTCGAGCCGACATGCGTTCCACGAAATTTGGGTCGGGCCGCAGACCTGCACGATTGACGTGTGGTGGGCATGGTTCCAAATCCAGAAGGTGGTAATGTGGTCCGGGGTGGTCGAAGCCATGCGGAACGACCCTCGGCGGAAAGAAATCTCCGCGTCCGACGCGGACGGACTGGGCTCAGCGTCGAGAGGACGGGAGCCTGGGCGACCCGACGGCGCCCTCCATCCCCGGATTCGTCTCGACCGTCACAATCGCGAGTTGCGCTGGGTTCATTGTGGGGCGCACGGAAGCCGCCGGGCTCGGGGGGGCGCGGCCGGACCGAGCGCCCGCAGCGGCGGGACGCTCGACCCACCCGCCCCAGGCGGCCGCGAGGTCCGGGACGCAGCCCCATGACGAACGCCGTCGTGCACATCGTCGACGACGATCTCGACCTCCGGCGCTCGCTCGCCTTCCTGGTCGCGTCCGACGGGTTCGCCGTGCGGCTCTACGAGGGCGCCGAAAGCTTCCTCAATGAGTTCGACGACGCCCAGGACGGGTGTGTTCTGGTCGATGTCCTGATGCCAGGGATCAACGGGCTGGAGCTCATCACGATCCTGCGCCGGCTTGGCTCCACCATTCCGATCATCGTCATGACGGGACATGCCGACGTGGACCTGGCGGTCGAGGCTATGAAGCGCGGGGCCGTCGACTTCATCGCGAAGCCGTTCGATCTCTCCACGCTGCTCGGCGCGATCCGGGACGCCTTGCAGCGCTCGAACAGGCATGTCGAAACCGACGCGAGCGTTCGGGCCGTGCGTGAGCGTCTGGCCAGCCTCTCCAAGCGGGAGAGGGAGGTGCTCGATAGGCTGCTTGCGGGCAAGGCGAACAAGATGATCGCCTTCGATCTGGAAATCAGTCCGCGTACGGTCGAGATCTACCGCGCCAACGTCATGTCGAAAATGGGCGCGAAGAGCCTTTCGGCGCTCATCCGCCTCGCGATGTCGGCGACGCAGGAGCCGTGACGCGCGTCCATCTCCGCGGAGACGGAGTCATAAGGGCGCCGCGCGGTAGAGTGCGAGCCGGAAATTCAGATCCGACGCGCAAGCCGAAGCCGCCATAGGGGCGCGATAAGGGTATCTACCTAGGTACATCATCGGGATTTCGTCCGTTCCTCCCGTCTTTAGGGTCGATCCTCCGGCTAGGCAGAGGAGGGGTCCATGGTCCAGGTTCGGGTCGCGGCGTATCCGGTCAACGGAATCCACGGATCTCTGGCGAGCGCGCGGCCCGACTTCGCCGCGCATTGCGTCAACTGTTCGGTTCGCGACCTCAGCGTCTGTAGCGCTCTCACGCCCGAAGACCTGCTGCACTCCACTCAGATCTCGGAAACGATCCGTATTCCGGCCGGTGAAACCGTCTTCATCGCCGGCGAGCCCGCTCGCTCTGTCTTCACCATCAAGTCAGGCACGTTGCGGCTCTACCGGATACTGCCGGACGGCCGGCGGCAGATCGTCGGGTTCATCGGCGCGGGCGACTTCCTCGGCCTGGCGCTGGCGGGCCGCTACTCATACTCGGCGGACGCCGTGGATGATGTGTGCGCGTGCCGGATCGACCGCGGGCTCTACATGTCGTTCATGTCGAAGCGGCCGCATCTTCTGCGGCGCCTGCACGAGCTCGCGAACCAGGAACTGATCCTGGCCCACGACCACATGGTGCTTCTCGGGCGCCGATCCGCGGAGGAAAAGGTGGCGGCTTTCCTCCTCTCCCTGCGGGAGCGGATGCGCCGCCTCGGCACGAGCATGGTCACCCTGGCTCTGCCGATGAGCCGGGCGGACCTCGCGGATTATCTGGGGCTCACCATCGAGACGGTCTGCCGCGTGGTGTCGAAACTCGCCCGACAGAAGGTCCTGCTCGTCGTCCCGCACGGCGTGCGCCTGCTCGATCCGCGTCGGCTCGAGGAGATCGGCGCAAGCTGACCCCGTCTAGGCGGAGCGGCTGTCGAAGGCGCGGCTCCCGGCTGTAGCGGACGTCGACCTGAAGATCGCGAGACCCTCAGGTGTGCGCCGTCTCGACCGAGCGAGCTCTCCAGCTCGCCCGTAGGAAGGCGGCGATGAAGGCCAGCGACAGCGTAAGCACGATGGTCGGGGCGGGCGCGCTGTCTATGAAGAAGGACGCGTAGACGCCGACGAAGCTGCCGGCGGCGGCGACCAGCACGGCCACGGCCAGCATCGCGCTGAAGCGGCGGGTCAGCAGGAAGGCGATCGCGCCCGGCGCGATCAGCATGGCGATCGCGAGGATAAGGCCGACCGCCTTGAGCGCGCCGACGACGGTGAGCGAGATCAGCGCAAGCAGCCCGTAATGCAGCAGGCCGACCCGCAGCCCGACGGCCTTGGCCTGCGTCGGGTCGAAGGCGTGGAGAAGGAAGTCCCTCCACTTCAGGCCGATAACCGCGACCGTCACCGCCGCCACGGCCGCCGCCTCGGCGACGTCGCGCCAGGCGACGCCCAGCATGTCCCCGAACAGGATGTGGTCGAGATGCACGTCGGGCCTGATCTTGACGTAGAGCACGAGGCCGAAGCCGAACATGCCCGAGAACACGACGCCCATCACCGCGTCCTGCTTGATGCGGCTGTTGTCCTTGAGGAAACCGGTGGCGGCGGCGCACAGCATGCCGGCCGCGAAGGCGCCGACCGCGTAGGGCGCGCCGACCGCATAGGCGATCACGACGCCGGGGAAGATCGCGTGACTGATCGCATCGCCCATCAGCGACCAGCCCTTGATGACGAGGAAGCAGGAGAGGAGCGCCATCGGGACCGAGATCAGCGTCGCGATGGTCAGCGCCGTCACCATGAAATCGAACTGGAACGGCGAGGCGAGGGTCTCGAGAAGGCTCATCGCGCCGCCTCCGGCGTCCGGGCGGCGCGGCGGCGGGCCGCGATCATCCCGTGCTTCGGCGCGAACAGGAAAGCGGCGAGGAAGATCGCGGTCTGCAGCGTGACGATGACGCCGCCGGTCGCGCCGTCGAGGAAGTAGCTCACATAGGCGCCGACGGAGCTGGTCGCGGTTCCGATCGCGACGGCGATCACGAGCAGGCGCGGGAAACGGTCGGTCAGCAGGTAGGCCGTCGCGCCCGGCGTCACCACCATGCAGATGACCAGGAAGGCGCCGACCGTCTGCAGCGCCGCGACCGTCGAGGCCGACAGCAGCGTGAAGAACAGGACCTTGAGCCAGGTCGGGTTGAGGCCGATCGTGCGGGCGTGGCTCTCGTCGAAGAACACCACCATCAGATCCTTCCACTTGGCGAGAAGGATCGCGAGCGAGACGAAGCCGATGACGGCGAGCTGAAGCGTGTCCTCGGGCGTGATCGCGAGGATGTTGCCGAGCACGATGGTCTGGATGTTGACCGACATCGGCGACAGCGACGCCATGAACAGGCCGAGGCCGAAGAAGGAGGAGAAGATCAGCCCGATGATCGCGTCCTCCTTGAGCCGCGTCCGCTGGTTCAGGAACAGCATCGCGGCGGCCGCGAGCCCGCCGGAGAAGAAAGCGCCGATCGAGAACGGCAGGCCGAGCAGGTAGGCGCCGGCGACGCCGGGCACGATCGAGTGCGAGAGCGCGTCGCCGATCAGGGACCAGCCCTTGAGCATCAGGTAGCAGGAGAGGAAACCACACACGCCGCCGACCAGCGCCGACACCCACATGGCGTTGACCATGTAGCCATAGCCGAACGGTTCGAGCAGCGCGGCGGTCACGCCCGGTCGCTCCCGGCGGCGTCTGGGGCGCGCAGCGTCGCGCGGCCCTCATGCAGGATGAGCGGCCGCTCGTCGTCCGTGAACACGCCGAACGGGGTCGACTGGCCGCCCTTGGCCTGGTTGAGCACGAAGTGCCGCAGAACGCCGCCGAACGTCGCCTCGAGATTGGCCTGCGTGAAGGCCTCTTCGGTCAGCCCATAGGCCAGCACCGTGCCCTTGATCAGGATGGTGCGGTCGCAGAACTCCGGCACCGAGCCGAGATTGTGGGTCGAGACCAGCATCACCCGGCCCTCGTCGCGAAGCTCGCGCAGCAGCGCGATGATCTGATCCTCCGTCGTGACGTCGACGCCCGTGAAGGGCTCGTCGAGCAGGATGACGCGCGCCTCTTGCGCCAGCGCGCGGGCGAGGAACACGCGCTTCTTCTGGCCGCCCGAAAGCTCGCCGATCTGGCGCTTGCGGAAGTCGCTCATGTTGACGCGGTCGAGCGCGGAGGCGACCGCCTCGCGATCGGCGGCGCGGGGAATGCGCAGCATGCCCATGCCGCCATAGCGACCCATCATGACCACGTCCTCGACCAGGACGGGGAAGTTCCAGTCGACCTCCTCGGCCTGGGGGACATAGGCGACGAGGTTCTTCCGCAGGGCGTCGGGGACCGACATGCCGAGCACGCGGATCTCGCCCTTGGCGAGCCGCAGGAAGCCCATGATGGCCTTGAACAGCGTGGACTTGCCCGAGCCGTTCACGCCGACCAGCGCCGCGATCGTTCCGGTCGGTATCTCGAAGCTCGCGTCGCGCAGCGCGGTGTGCCCGTTGCGGTACGTCACCGTCGCGCCGCGGACCGCGACGCCCGAACCGTTGTCATCCGAGACGGGCACAGGCGCGCTCACTGGGTCAGGCCGCCGGCGAGGCCCTTCTGGATGGTCTCCGAGGTCACGCGCAGCAGGTCGATATAGGTCGGCACCGGTCCGCCGGCGTCGCTCAGCGAGTCCACGTAGAGCACGCCGCCATAGGCGGCCCCGGTCTCGCGGGCGACCTGCCGGGCCGGCTTGTCCGACACCGTGCTCTCGCTGAACACCGCCGGGATCTTGTTCGCCTTCACCGCGTCGATCACCTTGCGGACCTGCTGGGGCGTGCCCTGCTCGTCGGCGTTGATGGGCCAGAGGTAGAGCTCCTTCATCCCGAAATCACGCGCCAGATAGGAGAAGGCGCCCTCGCTGGAGACGAGCCAGCGCCTGTCCTCCGGGATCTCGGCCAGCTTCTCCTGAATCGGGCCGACTGCGGCCTGGATCTTCGCCTTGTAGGCCTCGGCATTGGCCTTGTAGGTCTCGGCGTTTTCGGGGTCGTTCGCCACGAAGGCGTCGCGGATATTGTCGACGTAGGTGAGCGCGCTCTTGGGCGACATCCAGGCGTGCGGGTTCGGCTTGCCCTGATAGGGCCCCTCCGCGATGCCGATCGGCTCGACCCCGGCGGAGACCACCGCCTGCGGCACGTCCTTGAGGTTCTGGAAGAATTTCTCGAACCAGAGCTCCAGGTTCAGCCCGTTCCACAGGACCAGCTTGGCGCCCTGCGCCCGGCGGATGTCGCCCGGCGTCGGCGCGTAATTGTGGATCTCCGCGCCCGGCTTCGTGATCGACTCCACCACCGCGGCGTCGCCCGCCACGTTCCTCGCCATGTCGGCGATGACCGTGAAGGTGGTGACCGCCTTGAACTTCTCGGCCGCGGACGCGGGAAGGGTGAGCGACATCGCGGCCGCGAGTCCGGCCAGCGCTGCGACTCCAATGCGCGCCTGGAGCATCGTCTTGAGAATTCTGGCGGTCATCACGTTCCTCGGCCCAGTGCTGAGAACTCTCCGAAACGGAGCGGCTTCGGGGTCTTCCGGTCTGCGGCCGGGCGGCTTTGCGGCCGCTCTGCCGCCACGCTCGTCCCGTAGTTGAGAATGACCCGCAATTGCATCGTTCCTGATCGCTGGAACGCTGTCAACTGTGTTGCAACTCGTTCGCAAAAGCAGCGGGGCGGGGGAGGGCGGCGCGCGTTTCTGCGGCCGACCGCGAGGCCAGCGAGATCATGCCGCCGCGGCCGGCATGATCTCGGGCGATGTCGGGAGTTTAGGAGAGGGTCGGGGGACGCGATTCGGCGGCGTCGGGCCCTGCGCGCCTCGTCGGCGTCGCGCGGTCAGCGTGCTGCGGTCGTCGCCGATATCACGGCGAGCGGACGGTACTCAGCAATGTCGGGACGCGAGGGCTCATGCGCTTGGCCTCCGCCAGGCGCGCAGGCAGCGTCGGGAGCCCGTCGCCTCGTTCAGAAAGGGGAGGGCCCGCCAGGGCCCTGACCCTGGAGGGCCGCGTAGCTCGCCGACGCCTCGCAGATCTCGGCGTCGCTCGCCTGACGCCACTGCGGGTCCGTCGTGAACTTGTAGCTGCCGGGGCAGGCGGCGACGCGCGGCGGAACGCCCGTCTGTGCGAAGGCGTCGTAGCCGACCTTCAGCATCTCCCAGAACGGCATGTTCGGGTTGTCGGCGTGGCGCATCATGTTCTCTTCCGTCATCCGGAAGGGGAAAGCCTGGATCGGGATCGAGCGTTGGCCGGACAGCAGCGCCTCACGCACCAGGCCGTAGATTTCCTCCATCCGCCGATGGGTCATGGCGTAGCAGCCGACCGATTTGCAGCCGCCATGCACCATCAGATGACTGCCTGTGCGCCCGAGCGAGCGGTCATAGGCGTTGGGGAATCCGATGTTGAAGGCGAGATGGTTGCGCGAGAACGGGTTCAGGCTGCTGCGGTCGATCTCGTAGAAGCCTTCCGGCGCCTGACGGTCGCCCTCTCGCTCCTTCGGTCCGAGCTCGCCCGAGAACTGGCAGATCGGGTAGCTGCGGAGCAGGCCGTAACGGCCGTCGCGCTCCTGCTTCCAGACCTCGAGCACCGCCTCTTCCTTGAAGATGCGGATGAGAATCGGCGCCGAGCGCGGCATGTCGAGGCGGCTCATCAGGCTCACCGTCGCGATCGACACCGATCCCGTCTTGACCTTGGCCTGCCGGCCGGACGAGCACGCCGCGAGCGCGGCCGCCATCAGGATGATCAGCGCGACCGCGAACGGCCGCGCGCGCAACGACGACGTACTCAAATCGTCGACTCCGAAACTATGCGGACCGCAATACTGGCGCGGTCCGAGCGGCCGCCGGCGCGGCCGGACCCTCCGCATTTACTGCGCCGACAAAAGGCGCGGGATCAGCGTCGGCCTTCGTCCCCTAACGGCATGTTAATGGGGCCCCGCCGCGCAGCCGCCGGTTCGTGAGGCGTCCGAGGGTCCGGCGTTCGTCGAATCGCGGCGGCGGCCGGCCGAATCAGGCAGGGCCGCGCGCTCCTCCGAAGAGCCTGAAGCCAGCTCTGATGGTCGTGGTCGCTAGCGTCCCCGCGAAGGCGCTGGCCGCAATGGCGATCATCGCGATCGCGGAGCCGAACCCCGGCCTCCGCCACGCCATCGATTCGCTGGCGGCGGCCAGGCCGCGCCCGGGCGTGCCCGCCGGCGCCGCAGATTGCTTCTGCAGGCGGAGACAGCCGACGCTGTTCGCGCCGTCGGCCAACCGGCCCTGAAAGTCGCTGTTGGGAGAAAAGGGAGGCCTAAGCCCCGGACACCGCGCGGCGATGATCATCGCGCCGCGAACCCAGTGTCCTCAGAAAGTGTTTGGTGGAGCCAGGCGGAATCGAACCGCCGACCTCTTGAATGCCATTCAAGCGCTCTCCCAACTGAGCTATGGCCCCACCGGGGTGCGGTCCGAAGGCGGGCGTTGGGATCGCCCTCGGGCCGGACGTCTCACGTCTCTTGCGAGGCGTGTCGCCGGATCGCTCCGGCCAGTTCTCCGCGTCGGCTAGGCCGGCGCGGCGCATCTTCGATCACGTTTCGGCTCGCCGTTCAAGCCTCGTCGTCTTTTTCCCGATCGCCGATGATATCGGTCATGTCGTCGTCGCTGTCCTCGTCCGGCTCGAGGAAGGTTTCGTCCGGCTCGTCGTCGTCGTCGACCGTCTCGATCTCGACCTCGTCCTCATCCTCGGAGGTGGAGACCTTGTCGCTGGCGGAGGCCTCCTCGTCGGCGTCCTCGAGCGAGATCGCCTCCACATCCTCCTCGACGTCGAGCTTCTCGACGTCGTCGTCGTCGACCACCGCGGCCTTGCGGGCCTCGGCCTTGGCCGCCCGGGCCACCGCGGCGCTCGACATGATCGCCGTGGCGACGAAGGTCGCGCCGCATTTGGGGCACACCGGAGGGTCGCGCCTCAGGTCGTAATATTTGGCGCCGCAGGACTGGCAGGTCCGTTTCACGCCGAGTTCAGGCTTGGCCAAAGCGTCATTCCGGGCTGTCGAAGCGAGGCGGTGGATTGACGTGACGGGACCGGGCTGTCAAGAGCCAATCCGCAGCAAATCCGCCCGCGAGCGCCTCGCCGCGCCGCCAGACGAAGCGCATCCAGTCCCGTGTCCTCAGCCTCCGCCGCCGTTCCCGCGCACGCCAGCCGTTCGCCCTCCCTCAGGGGCCGGGTCCGTGTCCCGGGCGACAAGTCGATCTCGCACCGGGCCATGATCCTGGGGCTGCTCGCGGTCGGCGAGACGCGAATCGAGGGTCTGCTCGAGGGCGACGACGTGCTCGCCACCGCCCGCGCCTGCGAGGCGCTCGGGGCGAGCGTCGAACGCCTCGGGGAGGGCAGCTGGCGGGTCCGGGGCGTCGGCGTCGGCGGTCTCGCTGCGCCCGCCGCCCCACTCGATTTCGGCAACGCCGGCACCGGTTCGCGCCTGATGATGGGCGTGGTGGCGGGCCACCCGATCGAGGCGACCTTCGACGGCGACGCCTCGCTGCGGTCCCGGCCGATGCGCCGCATCCTCGATCCGCTCGAGCGGATGGGCGCGACCGTCGTCTCCTGCGCGGAGGGCGGGAGACTGCCGCTCACCCTGCGCGGCGCCGAACGCGCGCTCCCGGTCGAATATGAGAGCCCGGTGCCGTCCGCGCAGGTGAAATCCGCGGTGCTGCTGGCCGGCCTCAACGCCCCGGGCCAGACCGTGGTGCTCGAGCGCGAGGCGACCCGGGACCATACCGAACGCATGCTGCGCGCTTTCGGCGCCGAGGTCTCGGTCGAACCCTGGGGCGCGCATGGTCGACGCGTCGCGCTGAGCGGCGAGCCGGAGCTCTCGGCCGTCGACGTGATCGTCCCCGCAGACCCGTCCTCGGCGGCCTTCCCGCTCGTCGCCGCGCTGGTGGCGCCGGGCTCGGAGGTGACGCTCGAGGGCGTGATGACCAATCCGCTGCGCTCGGGCCTGCTGACCACGCTGCTCGAGATGGGCGCCGACATCCGGCTCGAGAACGCTCGCGAGGAGGGCGGCGAGGACGTCGCCGACCTCGTCGTGCGCGGCGGCCGCCTCTCGGGCGTGGACGTTCCGCCCGAG
This sequence comes from Hansschlegelia beijingensis, assembly GCF_045505405.1. GTDB lineage: Bacteria > Pseudomonadota > Alphaproteobacteria > Rhizobiales > Methylopilaceae > Methylopila > Methylopila beijingensis_A. Next base: position 28,670 of record NZ_JBJKEX010000003.1, read on the forward strand.
CGGGCCCCCTCGATGATCGACGAATATCCGATCCTGGCGGTCGCGGCGGCCTACGCCACGGGCGAGACCCGCATGCGCGGCCTGCACGAATTGCGGGTGAAGGAGAGCGACCGGCTGGCTGCGGTTCACGCCGGGCTCATCGCCTGCGGAGTGGAGGCGCGGATCGAGGGCGACGACCTGGTGGTCGTCGGCCACGGCGGCGTGCCTGGCGGCGGGCCGGCGATCGCCACCCATCTCGACCACCGCATCGCGATGAGCTTCCTCGTCATGGGGCTCGGCGCGGAACACCCGGTCGCGGTCGACGACGCGGCGATGATCGCCACCAGCTTCCCGGCCTTCGGGCCGCTGATGCGCGAGCTCGGCGCGGAGATCCATCTGGGAACCGCCGCATGATCATCGCCATCGACGGTCCCGCTGCGTCCGGGAAGGGCACGCTCGCCCGCCGGCTGGCGCAACGCTATCGGCTGAAGCACCTCGATTCCGGGGTGCTGTATCGCGCCGTCGCGCAGCGGATGATCGACCTCGGCCTCGACCTCGCCGATCCGGCGGCCGCCGCGAAGGCCGCCCGGGAGATCGATCCGGCGCGCTTCGACGATCCCGCGCTGCGCAGCCGGCGCACGGGGGAGGGCGCGTCGATCGTCTCCGCGGTCCCCGAGGTGCGGGCCGCGCTGCTCGACTTCCAGCGCCGCTTCGCGGCCGAACCGCCCGGCGCGGTGATCGACGGCCGCGACATCGGCACCGTCATCTGTCCGGACGCGGACGTGAAGCTGTTCGTGAGCGCCTCCGCCGAGGAGCGCGCCCGGCGCCGCGCGCTCGAGCTCACGAAGGCCGGCGAGCCGGTCGACGAGGCCGCGATCCTGCTCGACATCCGGGCGCGCGACGAGCGCGACATGAACCGCGCCACGGCGCCGTTGAAGCCGGCCGAGGACGCGATCCTCGTCGACACCACCGCGCTCGACGCCGACGGCGCCTTCGACGCCGCGGTGGCGATCATCGAGCGGCGGATGGCCGAAGCGGCCAGCTGACGCCGGCGCGACGTTGCGCGCCAACGCCTGATCTGCTAACGACGCGCGCATCCGGACGGCCTTCTGACCGGGACCGACGAAGGGTCGCGCCTCGTGCGCCCTTTTCGCGTTTCCCGTACGCCATGGCCGCCGGTGGATTCTTCGCGGTTGCTGCGTCGCCGAGCGCCGGCCCGCCCCCGAACCGGGGCGGCCATCTGGCGTGGCGATCGCGCCGGAATCCCGTTCAACGCAAACGCCGGCGCCGATAAGCCCGAAGACGGGCAGGAGATTGAATGAACGCCACCGCCGCTGCAGCCGCCCCGTCGCGCGATGATTTCGCCGCGATGCTGGAGGAGTCCTTCGACAAGCACGACGTAGCCGAAGGCACGGTCGTCAAGGGCACCGTCACTGCGATCGAGAAGGACATGGCCGTCATCGACGTCGGCCTGAAGACCGAGGGCCGCGTGGCGGTCAAGGAGTTCTCCGGCCATGGCCGCGAGAACCCGCTCAAGGTCGGCGACGTCGTCGAGGTCTATCTGGAGCGCGTTGAGAACGCGCTCGGGGAAGCCGTGCTGTCGCGCGACAAGGCGCGCCGCGAGGAGAGCTGGGTCAAGCTCGAGGTCGCCTTCAACGAGAACCAGAAGGTCGAAGGCGTCATCTTCAACCAGGTCAAGGGCGGCTTCACGGTCGACCTCGAGGGCGCGACCGCCTTCCTGCCGCGCTCGCAGGTCGACATCCGTCCGGTGCGCGACGTCGGCCCGCTCATGGGCACGCCGCAGCCCTTCCAGATCCTCAAGATGGATCGCCGCCGCGGCAACATCGTCGTGTCGCGCCGCACCGTTCTTGAAGAGTCCCGCGCCGAGATGCGCCAGGAGCTGGTCCAGAACCTCGAAGAGGGCCAGGTCATCGAGGGCGTCGTCAAGAACATCACCGACTACGGCGCGTTCGTGGACCTCGGCGGCATCGACGGCCTGCTGCATGTCACCGACATCGCGTGGCGCCGCGTCAATCACCCGACCGAGCTGCTCCAGATCGGGCAGCAGGTGAAGGTGAAGATCATCAAGATCAACCACGAGACGCACCGCATCTCGCTGGGGATGAAGCAGCTGCTCGACGATCCGTGGCAGGGCATCGAGGCCAAGTACCCGGCCGGCGCCCGCTTCACGGGCCGCGTCACGAACATCACCGACTACGGCGCGTTCGTGGAGCTCGAGCCGGGCATCGAAGGCCTGATCCACGTCTCCGAGATGTCGTGGACCAAGAAGAACGTCCATCCGGGCAAGATCGTCGCCACCTCCCAGGAGGTCGAGGTGATGGTGCTCGAGGTCGATCCGGTGAAGCGCCGCATCTCGCTTGGTCTCAAGCAGACCATGCAGAACCCCTGGGAGGCGTTCCTCGAGAACCACCCGGTCGGCTCCGAGGTCGAGGGCGAGGTCAAGAACAAGACCGAGTTCGGCCTGTTCCTGGGCCTCGACGGCGACGTCGACGGCATGGTTCACCTGTCGGATCTCGACTGGAACCGTGCGGGCGAGCTCGTCATCGAGGAGTTCAAGAAGGGCGACATCGTCCGCGCCCAGGTTCTCGACGTCGACGTCGAGAAGGAGCGCATCTCGCTCGGCGTGAAGCAGCTCGGCGGCGATCCGTTCGTCGACACCACCGGCGAAATGCGCAAGGGCTCGGTCGTCACCTGCGAAGTGCTGGAGGTCAAGGAAGGCGGTCTCGAGGTCAAGATCGTCGACACCGAGCTCACCGCCTTCATCCGCCGCGCCGATCTCGCCCGCGACCGCGCCGATCAGCGGCCCGAGCGGTTCTCGGTCGGCCAGAAGTTCGACGCCCGCATCACCCAGTTCGACAAGAAGGCCCACAAGGTCGCCCTGTCGATCAAGGCGCTGGAGATCGCCGAGGAGAAGGAAGCCGTCGCGCAGTACGGTTCGTCCGACTCCGGCGCTTCGCTCGGCGACATCCTGGGCGCCGCCCTGCGCAAGCGCACCGAGGGCGGCTCGGAGGAGTGATCCTCAGCCCGCCGGCGAAAGCCTGCTGACTTCGAAGGCCCGCGCGGAGGTTCCGCGCGGGCCTTTCTCATGTTAGGCCATCGGCTCACGATCGGCGTCGCATCGGGCGGCGCGCCATTTCAGAGCCTCATCACATGGCACTCGACACCGACGCGATTCTGGAGCGGCGGGCGTTGCGGCGGCGGCTCGCCTTCTGGCGGGTGGGCGCGGTGGCGCTGGTGGGCGCGCTCGTCATCGTCGCGGCTCTCGCGATGCGCGACCGGTCCGGGCCGGACGGCCCGCGCGGCGCGCACATCGCCAAGATCAACATCTCCGGCGTCATCCTCGACGACGAGAAGCGCCAGAAGCTGCTCAAGGACGTCGCAAAGAGCGACGCCAAGGGCGTGCTGCTGATGATTGACAGCCCCGGCGGCGGCGTCACCGCCTCCGAAGAGATTTATGACGCGGTGCGCAACATCGCCAAGGACCGGCCGGTCGTGGCGGTCGTCGGCTCGCTCGCGGCGTCCGGCGGCTACATCGCCGCGATCGCCGCCGACCACATCGTGGCGCACAAGACCTCGATCACAGGCTCGATCGGCGTGCTGGCGCAGTACCCGAACTTCACCGGCCTGCTGAAGAACGTCGGCGTCGAGGTCGAGGCCATCAAGTCGTCGCCGCTCAAGGCCTCGCCGAACGGGTTCGAGCCCACGAGCCCCGAGGCCCGCAAGGCGATCGAGTCGCTGATCCTCGACAGCTTCGCCTGGTTCAAGGGCATCGTGCAGGAGCGGCGAGGCCTCGATCCAGCGGCGCTCGCGAACGTCTCCGACGGGCGCGTCTTCACGGGCCGGCAGGCGCTCGGGCTGAAGCTCGTCGACGAGATCGGCGGCGAGCAGGAGGCGATGGCCTGGCTCGGCTCGAAGGGCGTCAACACCTCGCTCCCGGTGCGGGAGTGGAAGCCGAAATCGAGCGGCTTCGAGATGTTCGGCGTCAGCGGCGCGGCGGCGGCGCTCGCGGACGCCTTCGGGCTGAGTTCGCTTGCCAACGCGCTGCGCCGCAGCGGCGAAGGGGTCGTTCTTGACGGTCTACTCGCGATCTGGCAGCCTTCTTAATAATTATTAAATCTGTCGTTGCCGTGTGTCGAAAAGAACAATCCGGTCTGGGTCGGAGGGAACAATGATCAAGTCGGAACTCGTGGCGCGTATCGCCGAGATGAACCCGCATCTTTACCAGCGCGACGTGGAGAACATCGTCAACGCTATACTTGACGGGATCGCCGACGCTCTGGCGCGGGGCGACCGGGTGGAGCTGCGCGGGTTCGGGGCGTTCTCGGTCAAGGCGCGGCCGGCCCGGCTCGGGCGGAACCCGCGCACCGGAGAGCACGTTCCGGTCGATGGCAAGGTCGTTCCGTTCTTCAAAACCGGCAAGGAGATGCGCGTGCGCCTGAACAAGGACGAGGCCGAGGGCGCCATCGCATGACGTTCCGACGCTTCCTGGCCGGGCTGATTGGCATTCCGCTCGCCCTGATCATCGTGCTGTTCGCGGTCGCGAACCGCGGGACGGTCGTCGTCGGCTTCGACCCGTTCTCGCCGGACGCGCCGGCGCTTTCGGTCAGCCTGCCGCTGTTCATCGTGAGGTTCCTGAGCGCCACGCCGTCGCGGCTGGTGCTGCTCCCGCTCGAGGACGCGCTCGGCCAGACCGAGCAGCCGAACCTGCCGGGCACGCTCGACGAACATCCCAACTGGCGGCGGCGCCTGCCGGCGCCTGCGCCGCAACTGCTGGCGGAGCCCGACGCCGCCGGCCGCCTCTCAGCCCTCGACAGGAGACGCTCCTCGTGACGCAAGCGCAGGCGCCAGCCTATCCCCCTCGCGCCACCATGCGGATGCAGTTCCACAAGGACTTTCCGTTCCAGGCGGCCATTCCGCTCGTCCCCTATCTGCGCAAGCTCGGGATCAGCCACCTCTACTCGTCGCCGATCCTGACCGCCCGGGCGGGCTCGATGCACGGCTACGACGTGGTCGATCCGACCACCGTCAACCCCGAGCTCGGCGGCGAGGACGGCTTCCGCGCCCTGGTGGCCGCGCTGCGCGCGGAAGGGCTCGGGATGATCGTCGACATCGTCCCGAACCACATGGCGGTGGGACGCGACGACAACGCCTGGTGGCTCGACGTGCTGGCCTATGGCCGCGGCAGCCGCTTCGGGCATTTCTTCGACATCGACTGGGAGCCGGCCGACCCTGCGCTGCACGGCAAGATTCTGCTGCCGACGCTCGGCATGTCGTATGGCGAGGCGCTGCGATCCGGGGAGCTGAAGATCACCCGCGAGGGCCGGCGCGGCGGGCTGACGCTGCGCTACGCCGACCACCTGTTCCCGCTTCGACCCCAGGACCGGCTCGAGATCGAGGCGAACGGACTCGAGGCTTATGACGGGACCACCCCCGAGGGCGAAGCGCTGCTGCACGCCCTGCTCGAGAAGCAGAACTTCCGCCTCGCATCCTGGACGGTGGCCGGCGACGAGATCAACTGGCGGCGCTTCTTCGACGTGAACGAACTCGCGGGCCTCAGGATCTCCGATCCCGCGGTGTTCGAGGCCACCCACGAGCTTCTGCTGCGGCTCTATGCGGAGGGGCTGATCGACGGCTTCCGCGTCGACCACATCGACGGTCTGGCGGACCCGAAGCTCTATGCGCGCAACCTTCGGGAGCACCTCGAGGAGGCGCAGCGCGAACGGCCGGGCGAGCTCGCCCGCCAGCCCGCCTATCTGGTGGTCGAAAAGATCCTGGGGCCGGGCGAGCGGCTGCCGGCCGACTGGAAGGTCGACGGCGCCAGCGGCTACGACTTCATGGACGACGTCAGCGCCCTGCTGCATGACCCGCGCGGCGAGGAGAAGCTCGGCGCGTTCTGGGCCGAGATCAGCGGCCGGTCGCCGGACTTCCACGCCGAGGAGGAGATCGCCCGCCGCGAGATCCTCGATCGCTCCTTCTCGGCGCAGCTCGACCAGGCGACGAACGCGCTGCACGCCGTCGCTCGCCTCGACTACCACACCCGCGACACGCCCCGCGCCGCGATCCGGCGCGCGCTGACCGAACTGCTGGTGCATTTTCCCGCCTACCGGACCTACGCGTCCGCCGCGACCGGCCGCACCGAGGCCGACAAGGAGCTGTTCGGGCGCGCGCTGGAGAAGGCCCGGCAGACGATCCTGCCGGCCGACGCTCCGGTGCTGGACCTGCTCGACAAATGGCTCGGCGGCGAGGTCGGGCCCGCCGACCAGCTCTATCTGCGCGACCGCGCCATCCAGCGCTTCCAGCAGCTGTCGGCGCCGGTGGCCGCCAAGGCGGTGGAGGACACCGCCTTCTACCGCTACGGCCGTCTGATCTCGCGCACCGACGTCGGCTTCGACGTCGCGACGTTCTCGATCAGCGTCGAGACCTTCCACGCCAAGATGATCGCCCGGGCCAAGACCTTCCCGCGCGCCATGCTGACCACCGCGACGCACGACCACAAGCGCGGCGAGGACGTCCGCGCGCGGGTCGCGGTGCTGAGCGAGATTCCCGATGACTGGGCGGAGGCCGTCACCCGCTGGCGGGCGGCCGCCGCGCCGCTGCGGAGCG
>NZ_JBJKEX010000399.1:0-2601 GCF_045505405.1 Hansschlegelia beijingensis
GGCAGGCCGGCCCGGCGCATCAGCCGCTCGTGCTCGGCCTGCAGCTCCACGATGGCCGGGGACGGCGTGACCCGGGCGATCAGCGCGCGCGGACGCGAACCGCCGAAAGCGTCGAGGCCCTCGAGCGTGACCATAAACGGCGCCCGGCGGACCTGCCCCAGCAGATAGGCGGCCTCCTGCGCCGTGTCCTCGTCGACGTCGCCGAGGAAGCGCAGCGTGACGTGGTAGTTCTCGGCGTCGAGCCAGCGCGCGCCCGACAGGCCGCCGCGATAGCTCGACAACGCCGCGCCGACTTCGTCCGGCACTTCGAGGGCGGTGAACAACCGCGGCACGCTGGCCTCCCTGCCGCCCTCCCCCGACGGCGCGCCGCTCAGGGGCAGGGATTGGTCCGCAGCAGGTGGATCGCGTCCACCCGCTCCTCAGTCTCCGTGCTCCACGGCGCGTCGACGGCCGCGAGGTCGTGCTCGAGTTGCTCGAGGTTCGTCGCCCCGATGATCACAGACGTCACGAAAGGACGGGTGGCGGCGAACTTCAAGGCGAGATGGGCGGGCGAAAGCCCGATCTCCCCAGCTAGATCGACGTAATCCGAGATCGCGGCCTCCGCGCCGGGCGTCTCGTAGCGCTGCAGCCGGTTGAACAGCGTCTTGCGGGCGCCGGCCGGCCGCGCGCCGTTGCGGTACTTTCCGGTCAGATAGCCCTGCGCCAGCGGCGAATAGGCGAGCAGGCCGACATCCTCCCGCAGCGCGATCTCGGCGAGGCCGCACTCGAAGGTACGGTTGAGCAGGTTGTACGCGTTCTGGATGGAGGCGACGCGCGGCAGATTCCAGGCCTGGGACTCGGCGATGAAGCGCATCACGCCCCAGGGGCTTTCGTTCGAGAGCCCGACATGGCGGATCTTGCCCTCGCGCTGCAATTCGCACAGCGCCTCGAGGGTCTCGCGGATCGAATGCTCCAGCGCCGGCTCGGGCTGCCGGTAGACCGTCGGGTTGGCGCCGAACTGGCTGATCGGCCGGTCTGGCCAGTGCAGCTGGTAGAGGTCGATATAATCGGTCTGCAGCCGCCGGAGGCTGCCCTCCACCGCTTCGCGGAGCTGCGCGCGCGAAAGCTCCGCCGGACCGGGCGGATCGCGCAGCCACTCCATCGCGGTGGTGCGCCCCGCGGCCTTGGTGGCGATGATCGTCTCTGCGCGGCCGCCGCGGGACTTGAGCCACGCGCCGATGATCTCCTCCGTGCGGCCCTGCGTGTCGGGCTTCGGCGGGATCGGGTAGAGCTCGGCGGCGTCGAGGAAGTTGACGCCGGCGGCGCGCGCGCGATCGAGCTGCGCGTGGCCCTCGGCCTCGGTGTTCTGCTCGCCGAAGGTCATGGTCCCGAGGCAGCAGAGGCTGACCTCGAGCCCGGTGCGGCCGAGCCTGCGTCTTTCCATGCGGGATCCTCAGGCGCGGTTGGCGGAAATCTGGTCCAGGAAGCGTTCGACGGTCGGCGTGATGGCGCGCACCATCGCGGCCACGCCCTTGGCGTTCGGATGCACGCCGTCGCCCTGATTGAGACTACGGTCCCCCGCGACCCCTTCAAGGAAGAACGGATAGAAGATCAGGCCGCGCTCGCGGGCCAGATCGACGTAGACCGCCTCGAACCGTCTGGCGTAGTCCTCGCCCAGATTGGGCAGCGCGCGCATGCCGACCAGCATCGCCGGGATCCGGCGCTGCGCCAGCCGGTCGAGGATGCGGGCGAGCGCGGCGCGCGTCACCTTGGGATCGACGCCGCGCAGCATGTCGTTCGCGCCGAGCTCGACGATCACGCCGTCGGTCCCATCCGGCACCGACCAGTCGACGCGCTCGGCGCCGCCGGTCGCGGTGTCGCCCGACACGCCGGCGTTGGTGATCGTGACCGAACGCCCCGCGGCCCTGAGCGCCGCCTGCAGCCGTGGCACGAAACCGTCCTGCGGCGGCAGCCCGAAGCCCGCGGTGAGGCTGTCGCCGAGCGCCACGATCTTCAGCGGCGGGGCCGCGCGGGCCCAGCGCGGCGTCATCACTGTTGCGAGAGACGCGACGGCTCCGGCGATCATGACGCGGCGCGACGGGTGGCGCTGCGCCGCGCGATCAATATATGCGGGGACCGGCCGAGCTTCCGGCCCGCTCCCCTCAGAGACGAAGAGCTTCATGGCGGCGATCGATCTCCAAGGCGTCAATCTGGCGCTCGGCCAAGGCGCTGCGCGCGTGCACATCCTGAAAGACGTAAGTCTCGCGGTCGCCGCCGGCGAGACCGTGGGGCTGGTCGGCCCCTCGGGCTCCGGCAAATCGACGCTGCTGATGACGCTGGCGGGGCTCGAGCGGCCCGACTCCGGCGTGGTGCGGGTTCTGGATCAGGATCTGTCGCGGCTGGACGAGGACGGGCTGGCGCAATTCCGAGGCCGGAACATAGGAGTCGTGTTCCAGTCCTTCCACCTCATCCCGACCATGACGGCGCTCGAAAACGTCGCGACCCCGCTGGAGCTCGCCGGCGTCGACGACGCGTTCGAGCGGGCGCGCGCCGAGCTCGCCTCGGTAGGCCTCGCGGAGCGGCTCCAGCATCGCCCGGCCGAACTGTCCGGTGGCGAGCAGC
>NZ_JBJKEX010000400.1:0-2600 GCF_045505405.1 Hansschlegelia beijingensis
CGGTGCTGGGCGGGCCTGTCGGAGCGGCGGCCGGCGCAGTCGCCGGCGGCGTGATCGGCACCGCGATCGCGCCCCCCAAGAAGGTCAAGGAGTACGTCGTGCGCGAGGAGCGCCCGTCCGTGCGCTACGAAGGCGAGGTCGTGGTCGGCAAGGCGCTGCCGCAGGACGTCGAGATCTACCAGGTGCCCGACAGCGACTACAGCTACACGGTCGTGAACGAGCGCCGCTACATCGTCGACAACAACCGCAAGGTGGTCGAAGTCGTGGAATGAGCGGTCGCCGCTGACGGACTTCCGACGACGCCCTGCGCTTCGCTGCGCAGGGCGTTTTTGCGTTCTCAAACCGCGAGCTGAATCTGCTAGGAAAGCGGGCGCAATCCCCGCTGGCGTCGGAGAGAAAGACATGGCGCCCGCCGCCAGAATGAGGCCGTCCGACGACGCCCTTTCGATCGTGATGGAGGCGCTCTCCCGGCGCTTCGCCGACCGCTTCTCGGTCTCTGCGGCCGTCAGGGAGCAGCACGCCCACACGCTGACCTGGATCCCGAACCAGCCGCCGGACTGCGTGGTGTTCCCGCAGGACACCGCGGAGGTCGCGGAGATCGTGCGGCTCTGCGCAAAGCACGGCGCGCCGATCGTACCGTTCGGGACCGGCACGTCGCTCGAGGGCCACGTCAACGCCCCGTTCGGCGGCGTCTGCATCTCCACGGAGCGGATGAACGAGATCGTCGCCGTCCATCCGGAAGACCTCGACGCCGTCGTGCAACCCGGCGTCACGCGAAAGCGCCTGAACGACCATCTCCGCGACCAGGGACTGTTCTTCCCCATCGACCCGGGCGCCGACGCCTCGCTGGGCGGCATGGCCGCGACGCGCGCCTCGGGGACCAACGCGGTCCGGTACGGCACGATGCGCGACAACGTGCTGGGGCTGACCGCGGTGCTCGCGTCCGGAGAGATCATCCGCGCCGGCGGCCGGGCGAAGAAGTCCTCGTCCGGCTACGATCTCACGCGCCTTCTGGTCGGATCCGAAGGCACGCTCGGGGTCATCACCGAGCTCACCCTGCGGCTGCACGGGACGCCGGAGGCGATCGCCGCAGGGGTCTGCCCCTTTCCGAGCGTCGCGGCAGCGTGCGCCGCCACGACGGCGACGATCCAGTGCGGAATTCCGGTCGCGCGCATCGAGTTGCTGGACGCGCTGCAGGTCCGCGCCTGCAACGCCTATTCGAAGCTCGCCCTGCCCGAGGTCCCGACGCTGTTCCTGGAGTTCCACGGCAGCGACGCCGGCGTGGCGGAACAGTCGGAGCGCTTCGGTGAGATCGCGGCGGACCTTGGCGGCGGTCCGTTCGAGTGGGCGACCCGCACCGAGGAGCGCAACCGGCTCTGGCAGGCCCGGCATGACGCCTTCTGGGCTGCGGGCGCCATGCGGCCCGGCGCCCGGCCGATGTCGACCGATGTCTGCGTGCCGATCTCGCGCCTGGCCGATTGCGTGGCGGAGACACAGGTGGACATCGCCGCTTCCGGCCTGATCGCGCCGATCGTCGGTCATGTGGGCGACGGCAACTTCCACTGCCTGCCGCTGATCGACATGGCGAATCCCGCCGAGGTCGCGGCTTGCGAAGCCTTCGTGGGCCGGCTGGTCGAGCGGGCGCTCGCGATGGGCGGCGCGTGTTCGGGCGAGCACGGCGTCGGCCAGGCCAAGATGAAGCACCTCGAGGCGGAGCACGGGGCCGGGGCGATGGCGGCGATGCGGGCGATCAAACGCGCGCTCGACCCGCAGAACATCATGAATCCCGGTAAGATCGTGATTCCGTGACGAGGGGCTGAGCGTATAGTGAGACCCTCGGGAGGGCGGCCGGACAGTCGTCGATCGGATCGGGCGGACCCGACGTCGTGAACAACACCCTCACCGGGCTTGGGCTCGCGCTCGTGCTGGCGCTGCTCGCCGCCCTGATCGGTCCCTGGTTCATCAACTGGAGCGTCTACCGCGACGAGTTCGCCGCGCAGGCGAGCGCGCTCGTGGGCGCGCCCGTGACGGTTTCGGGCGCAGTCGACGCGCGGCTGCTGCCGAGCCCCTATGTCCGCTTTCGTGATCTCACCGCCGGACGCGGGCCGGGGCGCCTGGCGGTCGCCGAGGTCGAGATCGAATTCGCGATCGCTCCGCTGCTGCGCGGCGAGTTCCGCGCCGAGCGCGTCAAGATCGTCCGCCCGCGGCTGGAGATCGCCGTGCGGCCGGACGGCGCGGTCGAGGCGCCGTTCTCCGTCGCCCAAGGCTCCGCCAGGGCAGAGCGCATCTCCTTCGATCGCGCGGAGATCATCGACGGCGCCGTCTCGGTGAAGGGAGCGAGCGGCGACTTTCTGCTCGACCGGCTGAACGGCGTCGCCGAGGCGGGCTCGCTCAAGGGCCCGTACCGCTTCGAAGGCGAGGGCAGCGCCTTCGGCCGATCGGCCGGTCTCCGGCTGTCCACCGGCCGCGCCGACGCTGCGGACCAGCTGCGCCTCAAGCTCAACGTCGCGCCGCGCGGGCGGCCCGAGACCTTCGACCTGGACGGGACGCTGTCGTTCGCGGCCGCAAAGCCGACGCTCGAGGGGCAGGCCAGTCTGGTC
>NZ_JBJKEX010000401.1:0-2584 GCF_045505405.1 Hansschlegelia beijingensis
TCAGCCGGCGCGCGGCGGCGCCGGCCTCAGAAAGCGGTCCAGGAAAGAGCTGACGCCGGAATCCTCCGAGCCGTCCTCGGACTCAAGGCTCAGCTGGGCTGGAGGCGGCGGCCGGAAGCTGGGCGTCCTGGACCGGGGTGGCGTCGATCTGGAGCGCAGCAGGCGGAGCCGGAATCGCGATGGCAGCCACGCCCGCCGGAGCGAGGGCGTTCGCGTCCGCCGTCTCGTCCTTTGTCTTGCGTGGGCCGGCGATCGCGGGAACAGGCGAGTCGCTCGCGCCAAATCCCGCCGCCGAGGCGTCCAGCAGCGCGCCGAAAAGCGCGCCCAGCGCCGAGTCGGCGGCGGGCGGCGTGGCCGCCGGGGGCGCGGAGGCGAGGCTTGCTGGAGCGATCGCGGAAATAACGGTCATTCTGGTCTCGGTCGACGGACAGCGTCACCGCAGCAATCGCCATGCCACGCCAAATCCCTCAATTTCGAGGCGATCCGCGCCCCCGTCGGCCCGGTCGTTTCTGCCCGCTCAGGCAAAAACTGCCGCCTCGCGAAAGGTACTTGGGAAAGGCCCAAGATCATAAATCGTTAGTATTCGAATTACTCTCTCTTAACCTTTGGAACTCTCTCGAAAACCGCTTTTCCGCTTAGCCAAATGTTAAATCGGGGCCCGTAACGTCAGCGTGTAAGGGTCAGACGCGCGTGAGAGTATCGATGACCGAAGTGCATCGCGGACGAACCAAATACGTGATCGGGCCGGACGGCAGTCCGCTCACGATCGCGGACTTGCCGCCGTCTGACACCAAGCGCTGGGTGATCCGCCGCAAAGCAGAGGTGGTCGCGGCGGTTCGCGGCGGCCTGTTGAGCCTTGAGGAAGCCTGTCAGCGCTACACGCTGACCGTGGAAGAATTTCTGTCGTGGCAGGCCTCGATCGACCGCCACGGGCTCGCGGGGCTGAGGACGACGCGAATCCAACAGTATCGCGCCTGATCAACCCAAGACTTCGACGCTTCCAGCGCGCCGGCCCTCGTGGCCGGCGCACTCGTTTCTGGCCCCGCCGGCGCCGCGGTTAACGACCCGTTTACCATAAGCCGGGCAATTCTTGCCGGGCGCCGCCATCCTCGGAGTTGCGGCGACGGGGGATAGCAGTGACGGGTCTGCTCCAGTTCTTGCGCACGTTCGGCCCGGGCCGCATCGCCGCCATGGGCGCCGTCACGCTTGCGCTCGTCGGCTTCTTCGCCTTCGTCATCGTCCGCTTCACGACGCCCGAGATGGTCCCCCTGTTCACGGACCTCACGCTCTCCGACTCCGCGGCGATCGTGAAGCAGCTGGACCAGCAGGCCGTGCCCTACGAGCTGCGCCAGGAGGGCGCCAGCATCGTCGTGCCGAGGGAACGCGCCGCGAAACTGCGCATGCAGCTCGCGGAGCAGCGGCTGCCCTCCGGCGGCGGCGTCGGCTGGGAGATCTTCGACAAGGGCGACGGCTTCTCGGCGACGAGCTTCGTGCAGAACGTCAACCACCTGCGCGCGCTCGAAGGCGAGCTCGCGCGCTCGATCGCCTCGCTCGACCGGGTGGCCTCCGCGCGGGTGCATCTGGTGGTGCCGGAGCGCCCGCTCTTCACGCGCGACGCGCCGAGCCCGTCGGCCTCGATCGTGATCCGCACCCGCGGCGAACTCGGCGCCGGAGAGATCCGGGCGATCCGCCACCTCGTCGCCTCGGCCGTGCAGGGACTGAAGCCCGAGAAGGTGTCGCTGATCGACGACGCCGGCAAGCTGCTCGCGGACGGCGCCGGATCGGAGGACGCCATCGGCGCCGCGGACGATCAGGCGACGGCGCTCGAAAAGCGCCTGCGCGACCGCGTCGAGGCCATCGTGGGCCGGGTCGTCGGCGCCGACCGCGCGCGCGTCGAGGTCCGGGCGGAGATGGACCGCACCAAGTCGACGCTGACCTCCGACGTCTACGACCCGGAGAGCAAGGTCGTCCGCTCGACGCAGACCCGCGAGGAGACCTCGCAGTCGACGGAGCCCGCCGAGCAGGGCGTGACCGTCGCCAACCAGCTTCCCAACGCGCAGCAGAGCCCGACCGCGCAGCAGGCCAGGGACGCCTCCAACAAGACCGAGGAGGTCGTCAATTACGAGATCTCCCGCACCACCCGCACGGAGGTCCAGGACGGCGGACGCCTCAAGCGGATCTCGGTCGCGGTGCTGGTCGACGGCGTCTACTCACACGCCCCGAACGGCGATGTGAGCTACGCCCCGCGGCCGCAGGAGGAACTCGACCGGATCGGCGCGCTGGTCCGCGCGGGCGTCGGCTTCGACCAGGCGCGCGGCGACACCGTCGAGGTCGTGAACCTCCGCTTCGCCCAGCTTCCGGGCGCAGGCGCCGGAGAGCCGCCGGCGGCCGGCATGTTCGAGCTCACCCGGGCGGACATGATGCGCTTCGCGGAACTCGCGGTGCTCGCGCTGCTCACCCTGCTCGTGCTGCTGTTCGTGGTCCGGCCGCTGATGCGCAAGGCGCTGTCGTCCGAGATCTTCATGCCTGCGCTGCCGGCCGGGGACGCCGCGGGCGGCAACGCCGCGCCGCAGCTCGCGGCCAG